>CAIYSA010000479.1 GCA_903928655.1 uncultured Bacteroidota bacterium | reverse complement strand
TGTTGTTGAGAATATTAGAGTTCAAAACATTGACGATATTCTTATGAACAAGAGTAGCCATTATCTCAACCTCTCTTTTAAAACGCTCGTAGTAATTCTCGTCCCCGTGGTAAAGCATCTGTTTTATAGCGATGTTTTGACCGTTGGTTGATTGGTAAAGTGACCCAATACCAAGTCCCCCTTTTCCTAATGGTCTTATGCGTTTCATAATGATTGGTATTTATTCGTTATATCGGTTAACCTTGCCACTAACTTGCTTATAGGACTGATTTTTTCATCCTTATTTGTCAAATCTCAGGATATAAGGATGTTTTTTTCATCCTTATATCCTTATCAAATATATTCATATTTTCATAAACTATCAAATGGCGATACAATTTTTTGAAGATTTTTATTACTAACGTGCGTATAAATTTCAGTCGTTCTGCTACTACTGTGCCCTAAAATCTCTTGTATATATCTTAAATCTGTTCCATTCTTATGCTATTGTTGGTGTTATCACCAACATAGGCTGAAATTTCAGAAATTAATATAAATTCGCGTTAAGGATTGCAGTGAAAATCCTTTTGGCAACGAAAAGCCTGGCCGAAGGCAACGCCCAAATTATTAAAATAAACCTAGCCGAAAACTAAGCCCAAATAAACAAAAGTATTAAGCTAACCTTAATGCTTTTATTGGTTGAATGGCTAGACTTTGAGTAACATTTTCGATATGAGAATTGATTGATGTTTTAGGTTCCTCTAGCTTATTTTGAAATTTATTAACCCCAACTAAAATCAATTTACCATCTTTAAAATCAGCAATTAGTTTGTCTGCATCTTCTTTTATGAGCGCTTGAATGTAATTAAGTTTTAAAGCATTAATCAAACCACCTTTTGTTTCAATGTCTTTAAAAACATCCCAGGCTTTTTCGCAAAGAGTTTTAGTAATGGTTTCGATATAGTAAGAACCAGCAGCTATATCAGATACTTTATTTAAATAACTTTCGTCTTTCAAAATTAACTGTTGGTTGCGAGCCATTCTGCTACTAAAATCATTATCAGGATTTATTGTATAATCAAATGGAAATACAACGATGCTGTTTGCACCGCCAATACTGGCACTCATTGTTTCGGTGGTAGAACGCAACAAATTATTATAAACATCAATAGTGGTTTTATTTACTAAAGTTGTTTGAGCGTGAATATGAATTTCGGCAGTACAATTATATTGTTCTAAAATAAAAATGGCGAGTTTTCTTAAAGCACGGAGTTTACAAATTTCCATAAAAAAATCGCCACCTACAGATGTTGTAATATTTAAGGTTTTAAGTTCTGCTAATTTATTTTGAGTGGTTAATTCGTTTAAATAGTCATTGATATGAGAAACCGAAAAGGCTAATTGGTTTACTGGATTTGCTCCGGCTTCATTATAAATACTTGTATTTATTGATAGTAAACCACTAAAATTTGTAAGGTTTATTTTACCGTTTAAAATAATATCACTTTCAATAAAACAATAGTGATTGTAATTTTTGTTTTCTAAAAAGATTTTTAATTCAGTTTCAAACTCAGGCGCAACTTCAAATAAAGAATAAATATGTTCAAACAAAATGCCTTTACATAATGTTTCAAAATTTGTTTTCTGTGAAATTTTAAAAACTAAACCAGATGCTCCATTCTGAAGTGCATTTAACGCTTTTGTATTTGCTGTTTTTTCGTCATCAACGTTAATGTATTCGCAAATACTCCAATCGCTTGATATTGAATTGTTTTCATTGCTTAGTTCAATATCTTCTTTGGTGTAAAATGGTTTAACATCAATGCCACTATTTGTTTTCCAAACAAGGGTGTTAAAATCAATTCCTTTTAAGTCTTTAATTATTTGTTCTTT
>CAIYSA010000478.1 GCA_903928655.1 uncultured Bacteroidota bacterium | reverse complement strand
ATATTTTTTTTATGGAATAATTTAAAAACTGTCATCTAAATAGAAAACTTAAAAATTCTATTTTATGAAACGTATTATCATCATCGCGCTTTGCTTAAATATATTTAACGCAAAAGCTACAGAAACAGAAAAACTTTTAAAAACAAAGCCCGATAAAATTGTGGTTTACACTCAAGGGGCTCAAGTTCATCGCACATCGAGTATTAATTTAGTTGCAGGACAAAACACCATTATTTTTACAGGTTTAGAAAGTTGCATTAATACCGCAGCTATTCAAGCATCTGGTAATGGAAATTTTATTATTGCAGATATTCAACATCAGGTTTATTATCCTGAAGTTGTAAAGGCTAAACTAAATGGGGATGTTAGATATAAAAAAATGATTAAAAATATCACTGATAGTATTCAGGAAGTAAATTATTTAATCGAAGATATTCGCGCAAAATCTGATGCATTAGTTACCGAAAAATCAGTTTTATTAAATTACAGTTTATATAAAGGACAAAATAAAAAAGATAGTATGGCTTATTTAAAAGATGGCCTTTCTTATTTAAGAGAAAAATTATTTAATATTAATTCGGAATTTATAAAATTGAAACGCGATAAAGAGAAATTAGAATATAAAATTAGAACACTAAATGAACGCATAACTACAATAAATAATGAACTCTCAAATCAAAATCAAGGAGAAGATGTTGAGGTTGTTGATTATCGAATTATCATCAACATTATTGCTGACCAAGCAATTGCAGCTTCTGTAAATTTAAACTATTACATTACAAATGCAGGTTGGACACCTTCTTATGATTTACGTGCCATTTCTAATGATCAAAATGTTAAGTTGACATACAAAGCTCAAATATATCAGCAATCTGGTATTGATTGGAATGGCGTTAAGCTTGTTTTATCAACTGCTAATCCTAACCGTTCATATAATATTCCTAATTTATCACCTTGGTATTTAGGTTATACAAATCAATACAAAAAGACTAACACAAAAAAACTATCTGAAGTTAATGCTCAACCCGCTTCAATGGATGAAAAATCAGTAGTGAATTATGATAATTATAGCAGCTCAGCGGGCAGCACAATGGATGATGCTAAAGATGCTTCTAGTTATACAACGGTTAGTGAAAATGTAATTGAAACCGAATACGAAATTAAATTAAATTATAATATTCCAAGTGATGGTAAAACACATTTTGCTGCCATTTTGGTTAAGGATTTAAAAACATTGTATCGTTACAAAGCAATTCCAAAATTAAATAATAGCGTTTATTTAACTGCTGTTTTACCTGATTGGGAAGATGCTATAACTATGAGTGGAGAAGCTTCTATTTATTATGATGGTTCTTATATTGGAAGAACTAGTTTAGCACCAGGCGGAACGGAAGATACTATTCAATTATCTTTAGGAATTGATAAAAATATTGCCATCAAACGTCAAAAAATAAAAGACAAATGTTCTCAAAAATTATTAGAAGAAAACATTGTTCACCAATATACTTATGAAATTACAATTAAAAATTCTCGTTCTAACAAAATAGAAATTGATATTGAAGATCAATTACCATTAACATATGATAAAAATGTGACGATTGAAAGAAAAGAAATTTCAGGAGCTAAATATGATGAAGTTACTGGTATTTTAAAATGGCGTTCAACGATACAAGCAAAAGACAGTAAAAAATTAAGTATCGTTTATCAGGTTAAAGCTCCAAAAACAATGCCTGTAGTAATTAACTAATTTATCGCAAATAATTTAATTTGAGCGAAGTTGAATTTATTCAGCTTCGCTCATTTTGATTATGCTGTGGATTCGAGTTTAATGATGGTGGCTTCGAGAGCCTCAGCCACCAGCGAGAGCCTCAGCCACCGTCGAGAGCCTCAGCCACCATAGAGTAAAATACTACTTTTTCAAATCTCTATAAGCTATTGCTAATTCAGGAAGTAACATAATAGCTGTTTTTAATTTTTCACGCCATTTATTTAATCTCAAAACAAAAAAGTTCAACACCATTCAGTGTGCCTTGCAGTTGGTCGCCTATTTTAACTGGCCCAACACCTTCGGGCGTGCCTGTATAAATTAAATCGCCCACTTTAAGTGTTACAAATTGCGAAACATAAGCAATTACCTTATCAAACGAAAAAAGCAAATCACTTGTATTTCCTTTTTGTTTGGTTTCGTTATTTATTTTTAGTTCAAATTTTAAGTTTTGTAAATCACCTAATTCAGTTTTCTTTACAAATTTACCAATAGGAGCAGAGCTGTCAAACGATTTTGCTTTTTCCCAAGGCAAACCCTTTGCTTTGCATTGTGCCTGTAAATCTCTGGCTGTAAAGTCGATACCTAAACTTATTTCATCGTAATATTTATGTACAAATTCTTCAGTAATGTGTTTTCCTACTTTTGAAATTTTTAAAACCACTTCAATTTCGTGGTGTAAATCTTTGGTAAAATCAGGAAAATAAAATGGCTCATTATCTTTTAACAAAGCTGTATCGGGTTTCATAAAAAATACGGGTTCTGTAGGAACTTCACTTTTCATTTCTTTGGCGTGTTCGGCGTAATTTCTGCCTATGCAAATTATCTTCATTATTGGAATGTATTAGTAAAATTAAGAGCTAAATTGGTATATTTAACGCAAAATTACAATCCTTTTTAAATGAGCAATACAAATTTTGATATAATTGTTGTTGGCGGTGGAATTGTTGGTTTAGCAACAGCTTATAAACTCAATCAACATCACCCAAATTTAACAATCCTAGTTTTAGAAAAAGAAAAAGAAGTAGCCGCGCATCAAACGGGGCATAACTCTGGTGTTATACATTCGGGCATTTATTACAAACCGGGTTCTTACAAGGCAATTAAATGCGTGGAAGGACGAAGAGAATTAATGTCTTTTGTTAAAGAACACAATATACCATATGATTTGTGTGGTAAAATTATTGTAGCAACCGAAGAAAGCGAGTTGGCTCACATGAACAAAGTGTTTGCTAACGGTATTGCAAATGGTGTGGAAGGTATTGAAATGATTGACGCTAAGCGTATTAAAGAAATTGAACCACATTGCACAGGCATTGCTGGTATTTGGGTTCCTTGTACCGGTATTATTGATTATGCTGATGTAGCTCGTAAGTATTTTGAACTTATAAATGCTAATAATAATGGTAGTAAAGTTTTAACTAGCCATAAAGTAATTGATTTTATTAAAAAAGGCGAAACTACTGATGTTGTTACTGAAAAAGGAACTTTTAACGCAAAGTATGTTATTACATGTGCAGGTTTGCAAGCAGATAGAATAACTAAAAAAGATCATGTAAAAACAGATTCTGCCATTGTTGGTTTTAGAGGTGATTATTATGATTTAACTGAAAAAGGAAGACAGAAAGTAAAGAATTTAATATACCCGGTTCCAAATCCTGAATTCCCCTTTTTAGGTGTGCATTTTACACGCATGATAAAAGGTGGAGTAGAGTGTGGGCCAAATGCTGTATTTGTATTTGACCGAGAAGGCTATAGTAAAACAGCTTTTAGTTTAAAAGATACTTTAGAAGCTTTTGGATTTATGGGAACTTGGAAGTTCTTTAAAAAACACTGGCGTTTTGGTATTGATGAATATAGAGGTGCATTTAGTAAAACGTATTTTTTAAATCGTTTACGTAAATTGATTCCTGATTTACAAATGGATGATATTGTGCCCGCTGATCGTTGTGGCATTAGAGCCATGGCTTTAAATGGTGAAGGAAATATGTTGGATGATTTTAAAATTGAATTTAAAGGAAATTCGATGCATGTTATCAATTCTCCATCGCCTGCTGCTACGGCTTCTTTGGCTTATGGTAATGAAATTGCAATGCAAGCACAAAAGAATTTTAATTTGTAATTTTTTTTAAATAAAAATCAGTTTATTTTCTTTAACAATATTTAGTATTCAAATTCGTTATAAAACACGTGCTACAAAAAAACATCTATACACTTTTATTTATTTTATGTTCAATAATTGGGCTTAGTCAAACTGCTACAATTTCGGGCACGGTAAAAGATTCGGATGGCGAACCTGTGCAAGATGTTCAAATTGCAGTTTTAGAAGATGGTTCAAAAATTACGGTTTCAGATAAAAATGGAAATTACACCTTAGTAATTCCGGCTGGTAAAGAAATTACAATTTCTATTTACAATATGAGTTATAAGCAACTCAATAAAAAGCTAAATGCAAAGCCAGATGAAAAGATAATTTTAAATGCCGAACTTGATTCTAAACAGTTTCAAGTGATTGAGATTGTTAGTGAAAATCGCACAACAGAATCTGTTCACATTGATCCAAAAAACTTTATTTATATTCCCAATGTTGGCGGTGGTATTGAAGGTTTAATAAAAACACAAATTGGTGTAAGCAGTAATAATGAATTAACAAGTGGCTATTCGGTTAGAGGAGGGAATTTTGATGAGAATTTAGTTTACGTAAATGATATTGAAGTGTATCGTCCATTTTTAGCACGTAGTGGGCAACAAGAAGGATTGAGTTTTGCAAACCCTGATATGGTTAGTAATATTAATTTTTCGGCAGGTGGTTTTGAAGCAAAGTATGGCGATAAAATGTCCTCGGTTTTAGATATTACCTATAAAAAACCTTTAAAATTTGGAGGCTCAGTAAGTGGAAGTTTCTTAGGAGGTGCCATGCATTTAGAAGGTGTTTCAAAAAATAGAGTAGTGGCTTGGAGTTTAGGTTCGCGCTATAAATCAAATTCGTATCTTCTTAAAAGTATGGATACCAAAGGAGAATATCGTCCACGCTTTTATGATGTGCAAACCTTTATCACATTTTCGTTAAACGAAAAATGGAGCGTTGAGTTTTTAGGAAATATTGCAAGTAATAAATATACCGTAATTCCTGAAACACGAGAAACAACTTTTGGAACAGTAAATAATGCAGTGAGTTTAAAAATATATTTTGATGGCAAGGAAGAAACAAGCTATAATACATTTATGGGAGGTTTATCTACGACGTATAAACCGAATTCTAAAACAAAACTTAAATTAATTACTTCAGCTTATAAAGCAAAGGAAGAAGAAAATTTTACAGTTCAAGGGCAATATTATATCGATCAATTAGAAGCTGATTTTGGAAAAGATAATTTTGGTCAAGTAGCATTTAGCCGTGGAGTTGGTACATTTTTAAATAATGGTAGAAATAGAATTGATGCAACAGTAATAAATGCAGAGCATAAAGGAACTCGGTATATTTCAAAAAATAGTGAATTTATTTGGGGCTTGCGTTTTCAGCATGAAATAATTCAGGATAAATTAGGTGAATGGCGCGCTGTTGATTCTGCTGGTTATGTGAGTCCATACAATCCTAATGAAATTAATTTAATAGATGTTGTAAAAACTAAAATTAATTTAGAAACAAACCGAGCACAAGGTTATATGCAATATTCTAAAAGTTTACTATTAAATGATTCATCAACTATTTCGCTTACAGCTGGTATAAGAGCAAATTATTGGGATTTTAATAAACAAACGGTTACTTCGCCTCGTGTAACATTATCTTACAAACCAAATTGGAAAAAAGATATTTTATTTAGAGCGTCTTGGGGTTATTATTATCAACCTCCTTTTTATAGAGAAATGCGAGGTTTTGATGGGAAGTTAAATCAACAAATCAAAGCACAACAATCTGTTCATTATTTACTTTCGGGAGATTATAATTTAAGAATGTGGCGCAGGCCTTTTAAAATAATTGTTGCGGGTTATTATAAAGAAATGAAAGATTTAATACCATACGAAGTTGATAATACTCGTATTCGCTATTTTGCAAAAAACAATTCAATTGGTTATACAACTGGTGCTGATGTACGAATTAATGGAGAGTTTGTAAAAGGAATTGAATCATGGGCAACAATTGGGTTCTTAAAAACAATGGAAAATATTACAGACGATAGAAAAGTAACTTATTTTAATGCGGCTGGTGACACTATAATTAAAGGATATACATTTGATACAAAACCTACAGATAGTTCTGTGGTTCATCCTGGTTATATTCCTCGGCCAACCGATCAGCGTATTACATTTGGTATGTTTTTTCAAGATTATTTACCCATGTTGCCTGCTTGTAAAATGTATTTAAATATGCAATTTGGAACAGGTTTGCCATTTGGTCCTCCAGACCATGAGCGCTGGAAACAAATTTTCAGAATGCCGCCTTATCGAAGAGTTGATATTGGTTTTGCGTATCAAATCATAAAAGAAGGGCATTCTATCCCGAAAAAAAATCCATTTCATTATTTAAAAGCAATGTTTATAAGCGTGGAAGTATTTAATTTGCTTCAGGTAAACAATACCGTTTCTTATACTTGGGTAACTGACGTTACTAATAGGCAATACGCAGTGCCTAATTATTTAACCAAAAGACAGCTTAATTTAAAGTTGCAAATGAAGTTTTAAATTTATTTTCTATCTTAGATTGTTAGTAAACAGTTTTGGTTTACTTTTTTTTCAGTTTTCTTTCACCTTTAAAATGAGTATACTTGTAATATGTTATACAGTTGGAAAATAGCTTTATCGGAAAAACATTTTAGAAATAGGTTCATTGTATCAATGGTTATTTTGCTAATTGTATTAACTGGTTTTGCATCTTTATTAGCTTATATCGAAACTAGACAAGGTCACGTTGTTTATGATCCTGTTTTAAATTTCATTAAGCCACGTGATGTTTCTTATTTTATATTTTTTACCACTTATACTACCGCTTTGGTTGCTATTATTTTTGCCTTTTCATCGCCTTACAAATTTTTACATTTAATTCAAATGTATGGCACGCTTACATTATTAAGAGTTGTAACCTTGTTTTTTGTGCCTTTAGAATCGCCGGTGGCTATTATTCCTTTGCACGACGAAATTTTAAAACATACTTTTTATTCAGGTGGCGAAAACATAAAGGATCTTTTTTTTAGCGGACACGCAGCTACTTTGTTTTTATTTTATTTTTTCTCTGTAGATAAAGTGTTAAAATATTTATTTTTGGCAGCGGCAATTAGTGTTTCAATTGGCTTAGTTGTGCAACATGTGCATTATAGTTTTGATATTTTAGCGGCACCTGTTTTCGCTTATATTTCATATAAGCTAGTTACTAAGTTTTCTAAACATTATTATAAAGAAGTTGCTTTGTAGAGTTTATGTTATTTCTATTCATTAGAATATTATCTCTTTTATTTTTTTTCGTTTCAGATTTGCTTTGGATAAAACCAATAAAAAATTTGGTAGCTAATTATCGATTAATATTTTATCGTAGTGTTTTAACATCACTATTATTTTGCGGCATATTTTTTATAATTAGATATCAATGGTTTGATTTTGGTATAAAATATCAGTTTGTTAAATTGAATTTAAATGTTTCAACTAGGGATTTAATAGCTATTGTTTCTCTTTGTTTTTTTAGTTTTTTCGGATTATATTTTTTTACATCATCACTTTATACTAATAAATTTAGTTTTGCAACACCCTTAGCAAGTTCAGGTTTTGTATTTAGTATTATTGTAGCCACTTTTTTAAATAAATCTTCTATAAATACAGGGACACTGATTGCCTTTTTTATTTTTTTTATTGCCATTCTTTTTATTGCCAAACAGTTTACGATGAGTGATTTTAAGCTATTTATTTTACCAATTATATTAACTCATTTTTTTTGGGACACAGCTGTTGTTTTTTATCCACTTGCTATTGATAAGCTTGGTATTATTTTATTTTGTTTATTAATGGAAGTTTGTGTTTGCTTTACATCATTCTTATTTTGTTTTACAAAGGATAGGTTAAGTTTTTTAAAATATCTTCTAACAGAAATTCGAGCTTATGGTTTTAGGATTTTATTCATGGCTTTATTTATAACCGCTGCTATGCTTTTATTGTCATTTAGCGTTGTTGTTTTACCTATTATATTAATAATATCATTAGGTTTATTTATGAAGTTAATAAGAGTGCTTTATGGTTATTATTTTTTAAAAGAAAAATTAAATAATAGAGAAATGTTGATTTTGTTGTTATTGACAATTGCAGGAGTAATTGCGTCATTGTCTAATTAAACAGTAGTTAAATTAGTTATAATTTAAGCTGAACGCCTAAAGTAATGTTGTAATAATAGTCATCAATTGGCAATACTCTATAATCGTCGTAATTGTGGTCGTAGTGTAAAATGAAATTTATTTTTTTTGATACTTCAAAATATAAATTACAGTCTAGAGCCCAACGTGGTTTCATGAAATTTTTATTGATGGGAAATTGAATATAATTAATACCTGCAAAATCAATTTTTTTACCTAGTTTAAAAGCGAATTTTGTTACAGTGTTTAATCTTATTAATTCTCTTTTCACTTTTGTATTTAAATCGGAAGAATAGGCATAAGTACTTAAATTTGTATTCCAGTTTTCTAATTCATAAAATGCCCCAACGCTTAAATATAAATCCGATTTCTTTTTTTCTAAACAGTTTATTCTGCAATTAGCTCCTAATAAAGAGCGATTTTCCATACCTATTATACCATTCCATTGAAATTGGGTAAATGCATCTAAAGCCACAACACGAGTATCTTTATCGCGAAATCGGACTTGAATGAATCCATTGTTTTCTATAGCTTTTGTGCCATTATAAGCCAAATCGGTTTGATTTAATAAAATAAAAAAATAGTTGTTTTTCAAAAAATAATCTAACTCTGTTGTATTCGAAAATTCCAAAAAATTCTTTCTTTGCTTATCACTCGCAAAGGAAGCAAAAATGGAAGCTTTAAACTTTTTAAATAAAGTGTCATTTCCATCTTCCCTGTCAATATTCAATATTTGTGCATTACAAAAGTATCCTAACAAAAATAGTGCTGTCAATAATGTTTTTTTAAAAATCATAATAATTTCATTTTTTTATTGAGTATAATTATTTAAGCCCCTACTTTAAATAACATTTTTATGACCCAATACCAAAACGCACCCAATATAACTAAGCCAATTGCTGCACCTACTATTCCAATTACTTTAATGAGTTTAAGTCCAAAGAAATCAAGGTCATTATTGATCTTACGATCATGCGTTTCATCAATTTTTGATTTTTTAGTTTTTCTCATACTATTTTAAATAATAAGCTATTTTTATTTTTAATATTGAACTTAAAAATGCTCCGATAGCAGTTTCACCAAGTATTCTATCTTTTAGCGAAACGTAATTGTCGCTTGGTTTAATAAACCAATACAATACTTGAAAGATTGAAAATACTGATGAGAAGCAAAGTATTAGTGTAATTATTAAGAGAATAATTGAAAATTGATGTTTTAAATTAGTAATAAACATTAAGGCATAAAATGGTATTATTATGCAATCAATAATTTGAAATATGGCATTTAAAAATGCATATGGAAATTTAAAATAAAATGTATTTATTTTAGTTCCAATGTTAAATTCATGAACTTTTTGTGTAGGTAGCGGAATAAGTTCGTCATACAATTCTCTAATTAGTCCCATAATTAATTGATTTTGTAAATAATGTTTTAATTAAAATAATTACTGCTATTGCATTTGTGATAAGTGTAATAATGGCTAAATAATAATAACCTTTATCTTTTGTAGGGCCTGATGTAATGAATAAGGAGTAAGCAATGGTTCCGAAAAATCCAATAAAGATGAGTGCTAATAAAAACCACCAAAACACAGTTTTGTTTCTATTCTTAGCTCTCAATGCAAAAATACTGAACGCCAGACCTCCAAATAAGGAAGCTATTAAATAAATTAATAAGAATGCGAACGAATTATTTTTTTCTTTCTTAGCCATATTACCAATTTTTAAATAATAGTCTAATTAATGACCTTCCTATTTTTCTTTCTGCTCCGCCTTTAGTAGTTGGAACGCCTGTTTTAGAAGCAATACTTGATTTAAAACCACTAATGCCTAGCAGTCTTTTCCATGAAAATGAAAACCCATATTTTCCTTTAAAGCCAAACATATCTAAAAATTATTTTTTTGTATTTGATAATTCGTTGAATCGATTTCTTAATTCTGTTTTAATGGTTTCATTGAAATCGTCTATGTTTTTAATTGCGGCTGCTTTACCTGCATATTCGAAAATAACAAAGTCTTTTTTTAATCGAATAAAGATTAATGTTTTTACTCTTGTGCTTGCAAATTTACAGGCAATCGTTAAAAAATTTGGTGTATAATTAAACTGTATTAAATCTTTAAATTCTGTTTCAAAATAATCATGAATAGATTTTAAGGTTGGAATAAATGGAACAATGTTTTTATTTTCCTTCAACATAAATTCAAAACCTGCCCAACCTTCATACCTCACTTTATCTCCTTTTTTGGTTTGTTTAGGCGTATAATCTAAACTAACGCTTGTTACTGCGCTTGTTCCAATTATTTTTGTGAGTTCGTCATGAAAGTCTAAATGCTCTGGGACTAATTCGCTTAAATAATTTAAGAGTTGTGAAATTTGAAATGTTCTTGAAGATAAATACGGATCTTTTTGACACAGTCTGTATAGCACTGTTTCCCATTCTTCATCAAATTCTGTAGTGTCTTTTAATATAATACTTTGAGATTCTGTTATATCAGGAAGTCGCATTTTCTTTGCTGTTTTTTCATTCCATTCCTTGTAATTTGTATCTTCAATGAGGGCTTGGTATATTTTTGGATACGCAATTTGAATGCACACTAAACCAAAATTAATAACTAATTCGTAGGCTTCTTTATTCGAATTATTTTTGCGTTTATCAATGATGTTTAAAAGAGAAAGGGTGTTAATTAATCGCTTTAATGACCTTGGATTTGTACCTACCGATAACATCGCAAAATCAGTTAATTTATCTTTTAAAGATTCGTTTGCCGCAAATTTTTCATCAATATATCCAATGTCTTCTAATGATTGCAATAAGAAATGATTCACATCATACATTGCTACTGGCATCGAAAATGGAAGTTGAATAATTTTATCGAAGAACGAACGAAATTCTCTTTCGTTTTTTTCGGTTAACGGACCAAATTTAGGGATAAGACCTTTTACAACAACTTCATAATCAATTGCCAATACGAAAATACAATTATCAACTTCAAAAATATTTTTAATTAATTCTAATATTTCAACGGCAACTGGTGGATCAATCCTATCCAAATCATCTATGAAGAAAATAAATCCTCTGTTGTTATTACCTTGTTTTTTGTCTAGTCTTAAGCATTCAGCAATTGCGTCTTGTAGTGAATTTTTGAAGTTTAATAGGTCGACAGACTCATCCTCTCCATCAAAGAAACCATCCACAACATCCCCTTCTAAGCCGATATTACTCACCGCCACTTTAGCGCCAGCTTTAGCTACTTTGCCAAAAAAACTAGTTACTTTGCTTAGTACAGCTTTAGATTGGGATTCATGTTTTCTTTTTATGATGCGAGATATTTCATTTGTTAAACCGCTAATAATAGCCATTAGCGTTTCTTCTCTCGTCTTCATGATTGAATATTGCCAGGTATTAACCCAAATGCCATAGTAAGGTAATTCCTTATCTAAGTTTTCATTCAATCCAGTTTCGCAAAGCTCATGTCTAATTTGGTTGAGCATAGATGTTTTTCCGCTCCCCCATTCACCCTGAACGGCAATGGTTGTTGGCATATTACATGTTTCAATAAATTTAATTAATGAATGCATGTAATCATCTACGCCTAATAAATCTGGTGCGCCTGCTTTTCTAGGTTTATCAATAATATTTGAGTGGTTCATAGTTTTATATAAATAATTGTTTTTTAAAGTGTTAATTAAATTTGTTGGCTACTTTTTTCCGTTTAGTATTTTTGCATTTGCATCTTGTAAATCAAATTTTGCTGCCAATATCAATAAAATCTCCTGAATCATTATCTAAATCAGCAAAGGGCTTCAATGAGATTATTATTTATATCATTAGATTCAATTGTTTTGCCATTATCAATTATTATTTTTCTGCCACCATTTTGGTAGCTACCTTTTAATATTATTTCATTATTGTTGTCAAATATAAATAGTCGATTGTCTGCATAAAACTGCGCTTTATTTTTAGTGTTATTGAAAGTATATTCAATAATATCATTTATTTCAACGGCATCAACTTTTAGAAAGTACTTTACGGCTAAGTAATTAGCGAATAATTCGTTTATAACAAATTTAACATCGAGATTTAATTTTTCGCATACAGTCATAATATATTCAAATTCTTTTACATGAACTTTGCCATCTCGTTTAGCTAAAGAAATCATGTCTATTAATAAGCTGTCTTTATCAGATTTACTTGATAGTTCAAGTAATTTAAAATCAACCTTACTTTGTGAACTTAATTCTAAATCAACTTTAAGTTTAGCTGATGTGTAATAGCTAAAATCAATGTTATCAATTATTTGTTTAATATATTCTTTTTCTTTTT
>CAIYSA010000477.1 GCA_903928655.1 uncultured Bacteroidota bacterium | reverse complement strand
CTCAATGGCTAAGTTTTCTGCTAAAAATTTGAGCTTTTGTTCATTGCTCAAGCCAATCTCATGGCGTATAATAAAAGTAGTAAATACAGCAGCAAGTGTAATATAAAAAATAGACTTAGCAGTGTAATTGCTGGTATAAACATTGTACTCCAATATTTCCTGCAATGCAAACCATGCCAGCGGAATAAGCATGTATTTAAAAGGCACATTAAAAATTAAAAAAATTATAGCTAAGGTAATAGCAAGTAATGCAAAACCAGTTGTGATTTTTATGCTAAATTTCTTTTGTTGAATAATAAGTGCTTGACCTGCAAAATACAATGCAGTTAATAGCAAACCAATGCAGATATAACCTAAATAGCTGTATGAGTTTAAAGAAATAAGGTTGTTTACGTTAACATTAATTTTTGAGTCATTCACCAAACTGATCATTACATTTATGCAAAGCACAATGAGTAGGGCAAAGCCAATATTACTACCTGCTATTATTTTGTAATTGCTTTTCTCCGATTTTAAATCAGATTTTACTTGCGAATATAAGCCGTAAAAATAGGCGGCTAAGAGCACAGCATGCATTAATAAATCTCCTAAAGAGGGAATAAAAGCAGTATGCGCGTATATTGAAGGGCTAAATAATTCAGTGTTGTAAAGCGTTTCGGGAAAATTAAACTTTAACATAGCCACTCTAATTGCAGCTAATAATGCACCAAAACTTAAGTAATAAGCATAAAAACCCAATTGGTGTAGAAAATTAAAACAGAGTTTTTCGATGAGTAATGTTAGAAAAAGCAAAAAAGTTAAGAAGCTAATAATTTGTAGGTATTCTAACCACAAATGCGACTCATGTTGCACTTTATCTAAAGTAAATAAATAATGTTTTTCCTTGCTTAAAATATCATGTGTAAATTTGCTTTTTACTTCAGTGATATTAGTGCTTACCGGCAAATGGAAGCCTATGGCAAACTCATCTTGCAGGTAATCATTGTTAAATGAATAATCATTTTTAATAAGTATAAGCCCAATAATTACTTTGTTATTTAGTTGCTTTCGTCTTACTTCAAAAAGACCATTGTTTAGCTTTACAATTTTACTGTCTAAACATATTTTTAGCAAGAAGTTTTCGACAGGAATATGATTGTCTGACCAAAATTTTAATGAATCATTTTCATATATTAGTAATACAAAACCATCCGTATTATACAGCGACTCATAACTACTCAGTTGTTTTTTAAAAATATCGGCATAGTTTGTTGTTGCTATTTCTTTGCTAATGTTTGTAATAAGTTTTTCAACTGCTACTTCTTTTTGGTGTAGCGTTTTTTCGAAGCTTGCTATATGCGATTGCTCTGATTCTAAATGTGGGATGATTAATGATAGCAGAAGACATACTAACAGCGAAATGCCAAACGCAACTATGGTTTGTTTATTAGTAAATAGAAAAGTTTTTTTTGGCATCATTGAAGCAAAGATAATTACAACATCAACATATATAACCAATACATGAATTAATTATTTAATAT
>CAIYSA010000476.1 GCA_903928655.1 uncultured Bacteroidota bacterium | reverse complement strand
CAATGCTAAATATTTTTATTTAATTAATCCTTTTTAATTCATACTCTTTTTTAAGGATTTGAATTAGTATACGAGACGTTTAACTAAAAGGTTACAAAAAAATAAACTAATTTAATAATCATGTATTTACTCAATTGATATTTGTATGTTAGCGACCTTCTGTACTTAAAATCTAATGTATACGGTTATAATATTGTTATGTATTTATGTCACAAATCTATAAAATGGTATTGCAACCTATTTACAAAGTGAAATTAATTTGAATTTAGTTGTATTTCCTTTAATCAGTTTTATCATTTAATACTAACCCTTTATTTTTAATAATATAGGTTGGTAAGCAATCAAATTGCTCTGACCAAACCATTACAGTTCGATAAATCCATCGACCATTTTTTAATGCTGCCATTAAACTAAACCCATATTTACATGGAGCCAATTCATCACCCACACACTTAAAGCAAATTTGATCTATAAACTTAAAATTAACCCAAAATTGATCATCACCCTGTTGAGTTCCGTCATAAACTTCAACAGTATCAACTAGTAATGGTTTACCTGATATTTTTTTAGCAATTAGCTCCTTGAACTCTATAAATATTTCATCTGGTTTACCACTTCCACCTAATTGAATGTGCATTGTATCAGGGTCAGAGATTTTTCTTATTTTTAATACTTCATCGTCAACTACTAATTGGTTAAATTGTGCTTTTACTAATCTATAGATTATAGCTTTTGTGCTGTCAATATTAGCCTCTTGGGCTTTTTGAGCATTTGCATTTATACTTAGTAAGCTTGCAAATAAAATGATAGTTTTAAATGTCATAAGTTTAAATTTTAATAGATAAGCAATCAGAATGTGATGATAGGTAAAAAAGAAATTTAAAAACTTATTTAATAATACAAACTTATTAAATTGTATTACCACCTATTTACAATATGAAACTGTTTCGATTTTTTTTAATTAATATTATAATAAATCACCTTATTGCTCTTTCTCAAAATCGGAGACTATTTAATTATTTTGAACAAGTATCTTCTGAAATGAAATAAAACGAGGAGTCAATGTGAGATAATGTAGGTATTTCTTCTAATCCTAATCTAATCATACGTTTACGTTTTTGAGCATCATATTCATTTTTAGTCTCCTTACTAATATATTCATTTTCACAATATTCCAATACAGGCTTTTTAAATAAGGTAAAAAAGTAGTATTCGGCACCTGAACTCCCAATCTTTTCTTTTGCTTCTTCAAGATTTGTTTCAAAAAAAATATTTTCTAAAATTGATTTAGGGCATTGTTTCAAGCTTCCTCTTATAGTTTTTTCAACTTTTCCGTATATAGTATATTCTAGTGGTTGCCCAGTTTTTAGTGTATTAAAAACAGAGCAATACTTTTCAGAATTATTATTGCAAAACTTATGTGTTAGCAATTGTGCAAATGATTCAACAAAATATAAATTAAATGTTTCAAATGTTGTTGATTTAGATGTTGTGCAAAAAGTAGGATTTGATTTGCAATGCATATAGTGCCCAATTTCATGCACTGCAATGATCTCAGCCAAAATTTGTATATCTAAATTCTTTTCCTTTGCAAACTCTTCTATCTGTTTTTTACACAAATATACCCTATCTGGAGTGTCACATCTAAAATAACCTAGCGTGTCGAAAATACGATTAAGATCAATTAATTCAGGGCAATCGTCTTTTGTTTCCAACAATGGAACTTGCTCCACTTTACGATTAAATATGGTTGATACTTGTTTATATAATTCGTTAAAACGTTCTTGTGTTATCATATGTTTTATTTTAAACCAGCTTCATTCACAAAGTTTTCAAAATCTTCTTTATCTTCATCTTCTCCTATATTCAGTTCTCTGGTTTCCTGAATTACTTTCATTGCAAATTCATTACTTAATCCGGTTGTTAGTTCCAAGTTTTCATTTCTAAGTACCATTAATGCATTCGCATAATCTTTGTCTCCTCTATTCCATAAAAGGTTGCATGCTTTATCGGCAAGGTCTGAAAAATCTCTATATTCGTCAACATTAAATCCACGATGTATAATATCTATTAGCCATTCATCATTTAATTCAATGGCTTCAATCAATAGGGCTCTAGTATATTCTTCAACATCACTTCCATCTTTTGGGCTTGGGTAATATCTGAGTTGCATCACTTGAGCCAAACTAAGTAATGCGTTTCCGTCCATTTTTTGATGTTGATAAATGATTTGATTGAAGTCGAACCAATCATTAGTAATTTTTTCGATTTCATCCTCTTTCTCATGACCATTTTCATCAAATAATTTTTTTTCAAAAAGTTTTTGCACGCCACTGACTAGATCACTTATATCAAAATTAATTTTTTTTCCACCTATAGAAGATCTTTCTGCTATTTCCTTTAATATTGCCTCACATCTAACATAAATTAGGGGATGAGAATCTATTAGGCTTGGAGCCCAAGACCTACTATGAGACAGAGCAGTTAATACAATTTCAGGATCACCATTTAATTCATCTGATGCGTATTCGAGAGCGCTGCCATCATTAGTAACAGCCACCAAAACAATTTCTCTATCATCATTTAATTTATCAGAAGCGTATTGCAGAGCACCGGCCCATTTTGTAACAGCTGCCAAAACAATTTCTCTATCATCCTTTAATTTATCAGAAGCGTATTGCAGAGCTAGGCCATTTTTAGTAACAGCCTGCAACATAAATTCTTTTGACTCCAACCATTCTTTTGGCGCCTCTTTGAAATTGTAATAATTTTTTTCTTTAATCCATTTTAATTGCTCGGGAGTTAATTCTACTATCATAAATTTTATATCTGTAAATATTATATTAATCAAAAATCTAAATTGTTTTCAGAAACCTTTACTTCAGAGCAATTATCTTTTATTTCCAACAATGGGATTTGTTCCACTTTACGATCAACTATGGTTGATACTTGTTTATATAATTCTGTAAAACGTTCGTTATCATAATATTTTTTTCAAATCTATAAAATTGTATTGCCGCCTATTTACAAAGTAGAAATTGTTGTATTTATTCTATTATCAGCTTATAAAAATATATGTAAGTAAAAGTGATAATCTCTTTATTAAAATCTTAAGAAATGAAGTAGTATGAAGAATCTAGAGAACTCAAATCCGGTTCATCTGCAATACCTATATAACGCAACCTCTCTATATTATTTTTAGAAATTTCATTATCTTTAAATTTTATGTCATCTATAGTTTTGCAAAATACTGATATCTGTTCTTCAAAAAGAGATATAATAAGATTGTCATAAGTAATTCCATGACTTAAAACTTCTAAACTCTCAAAAACATTTATATCAGTTTTAAAAAAAACTATCTCTAATATTGATTTTGGAAATTGCTTTAAACTTCCATTTATTTTATTTAAATGAATATTATGAAATAGATACATTGGAGTATGACCTTCCATTAATTTTTCAAAACTAGAAGCATAATTTTCTTTCATTTCTAAACAAAACTTTTCGGTTAATAATTGAGCAAATAACTCAATAAATAAAAGTCTAAAATCATTTCTGGATTTTCCGTTTGATGAACAAAAACTTGAATTTAAATTACAATGTATATAATGACTAATCTGATGTATAGCAATTATTTCAGCTAATATATTTTCATCTAGCTCTTTTACTTCAGCACACTTTTTAATATGATTATTGCATAAAAACACCTTATTAGGTTCCGAACAATTAAAGTAACCAAGAGTATCTATAAGGTAATGCGGATTATATTGAGAATCTGCTAATTCTAAAACTTCTAGCAATGGAACTTGCTCCACTTTAGCATCAAATATTGCTGATGCCTGAATATATAATTCATTAAAACGTTCGTGTGTTATCATAATATTTTTTTAAAAATTTATATAGGTGTATTGCTGCCTATTTACAAAGTGAAATTAATTTGAATTTAGTTGTGTTTCCGTTCAAAAGCTCGCGAAGTTTCAACTTATGAAAAAAACTTATAGTTCCGCCTTTTTTATATGTACTGTCATAGGCTGATCTTTTCATTTCCTCTTAGCACATTATCCCAGGATTTTTGTCCCAAGCGTTTAAAAGTTTTCCGCCACAATCACAACCTTTATTCTTACATGAATTACAGATTGTAACTTTCTTTTTGCATTTTGAGCATTCAACATTAGTTGATTGAACACTGTCAAACCGTCCAAATACGGAACCACATTTTGAACAATTACCACTTTGGATTATCAGCATATTATTGATTTATTAGTTTTTTCAATCTAGTCTCCAACCATCATTAACAAGTTCATCTAAACTCCCATATTCAACTATAATGGTATTAGATTCAGATAAGTTAGAGTAGTCATCAGTTGCTCTAATTATATACTTGTAATCCATTATATCTGCATATGCAGTATATGGTGTAAGTTTAGCAAATTGACCAACACAATATTTAGCATTAGATTTAAAAATTGGAGCGAGGGAAGCGGCAGAATAAATGGCCTCTAAATCTTTCTTTTGGTAATCTTTATCTTCCATTTTCGTATTATTTTTATTTTATTGTT
>CAIYSA010000475.1 GCA_903928655.1 uncultured Bacteroidota bacterium | reverse complement strand
TATATTTTTCAATCAAATTAATTAATCTTTCTGGATAGCTAGGATCCGTTGCGTATCCCGCAGCTTTAAGCCCATTACACCATCCTTTATAATCACTTATTTTTAAGTCAAATAAATTTGAATAACGCGATCTTGAAAATAAAAATAAACTATGATCACTGTAGGAATCAAGTACATTTTCATATTTCCTAAAGCATTCGTTCTTAGTATCATCATCCATTGTGTATGTTTCACCGGCCCATTCATTATGACATTTTATCCCAAAATGATTATTAGCATTTATGCATAATGCGCTGTTTCCATTGCCAGATTCTAACATTCCTTGAGCTAAAGTAATACATGCTGGTACTTTATGTAAATACATTTCTTTTATTGCATCATCTTTATACTTTTCAATATATTCTTCTGGTGTCAATTTTTTTTGACAAAATAAACTATTACTAATTAGCAGTAACAGTAAAATATATTTTGAGAAAGTATGAAACATTATATTTTTTGTAGAAATTTAAAATTGTTTTCTAAGGTATTCATTTTTTCAATGTAAGTTTTATATTCAATTTGTTATTTTTCTTTTTTTAAATTATAGATAACTTTTTTCTACTTCTTTGGTATATTTGTTTAATGCAGATTACATTAATATAAAATTACACAAATGAATGATAAAAAATTAAATGTTTACACAGTAATATTCACACTAATTTGTTTAAATAACATGGGGCAAATTAAATATCCAGAAACCAAAATAGTGGACCAAAGTGATACTTATTTTAGTGTTAAGGTTCAAGATCCATATCGTTGGTTAGAGGATGATAATTCTTCAGAAACTAAAGATTGGGTTTTAGCTCAAAATAAAACAACTCAGTCTTATTTCAGCCAAATCAATTTTAAGGAAAATGTGAAAAATCGATTAACTGAATTATGGAATTTTGATAAAAAATCGGTTCCTTTTAAAAAGGGAAATATGTACTTTTCTTTTTTAAATAATGGATTGCAAAATCAGTCTGTTTTTTGTTACCAAAAGTCTTTACAAGATGATCCGATTTTATTGTTAGATCCAAATTTGTTTTCAATTGATGGTACTTCTTCATTAAGTGGTTTAGCAATTTCGAAGGATGCAAAATATGTAGCTTATGGTATTTCAAAAGCTGGAAGTGATTGGGTTGAAATACATATCATGGAAATCGAAACAAAAACTGAACTGAAAGAAGTAATTAAGTGGGTTAAATTTTCTAATATCTCTTGGAAAGGAAATGGATTTTATTACAGTAGATACAATGAGCCTATTAAAGATAAAGAATTTACTCAAAAAAATGAATTTCATAAAATTTATTTTCATAAAATTGGTACTATACAAAATGATGATGCTTTAGTTTTCGAAGATCTAGAAAATTCAAATCGAAATTTTTCCGCTCAAGTTTCTCACGACGAAAATTATTTGATCCTTTATGGAAGTGAAACAACAAGTGGAAATACCTTAATGATTAAAGATTTATCTAATCAGGAAAATCCATTTATTAAAATCGTTTCTAATTTTGATAATGATTATCAAGTAATTGAAAATATTGATAAACAATTTTACGTTTATACTAATTATAAAGCTTCAAATTATAAATTATTGAAAATTGATTTTGATAGAGCTCACAATTCAAATTGGATTGATGTATTATCTGAAAATGAAAATCTTTTGGAAAATGTTACTTTTTGTGGGAATAAAATCATTTCTAATTATTTAAAAAATGTTTCTTCAAAATTATTTGTTCATTCCTTATCTGGTAAAGTTGAAAATGAAATAGTGTTAAATGGTATTTGTAAAGTAAATACTATGAATGCTTCCATAGATGAAAAACAATTACTGTATTCTACTGTTTCTTATACATATCCTGAAGAAGTTTATTTTTATGATTCTCACGTTAATTCAAGTAAGCGTATTTTTAAACCAAACTGTAATTTTAAATCTATTGATTATGTTACTAATCAAGTTTTTTATAATAGTAAGGATGGAACTAAAATCTCAATGTTTATTACACATAAAAAAGATTTAAAAATAGATGGGAATAACCCTTGTTTTGTTTTTGGTTATGGTGGATTTAATATTTCATATACACCTGAATTTAGAATTGATAGAGCTTTATTTTTAGAAGCTGGTGGTATTTATTGTGTCCCAAATATAAGAGGTGGTGGAGAGTATGGCGAAAATTGGCATATGAGTGGTACCAAATGTAAAAAGCAAAATGTGTTTGATGATTTTATTGGAGCTTGTGATTATTTAGTTGCAAATAAATATACTTCTCATAATAAATTAGCAATTCACGGAAGGAGCAATGGAGGTTTGCTTATTGGTGCAGTTATGACCCAACGACCAGATATTGCAAAAGTTGCCATTTCAACAGTCGGTGTTTTAGATATGTTAAGGTTCCATTTATTTACTATTGGAAGAGCTTGGACTGTTGATTATGGTTGTAGCGAAAACGAAAATGAGTTTAACTGTTTATTTAAATATTCACCTTTACATAATATTAAAAAAGTTAATTATCCAGCTACACTTGTTTTAACAGGTGATCATGATGATAGAGTTGTGCCAGCCCATTCATTTAAATTTGTTTCAGAACTTCAAAAAAATAATATTAGTACAAATCCAATTTTAATTAGGATTGATGTTAATGCTGGTCACGGTTCAGGAAAACCTACAGATAAACAAATTTCTGAATTTTCAGATATGTGGAGTTTTGTGTTTTATAACTTAGGAATGGAATTTTAGAATATAGTTTTTGATAATAGAATAAAAAGTACTTATATAAAACATTCTTAATTAAACATCATTATGAATATGCAAATGATTATGATATTTACTCGTAATTTTTTGTAATTTTAAACTGTATTTATTTAACAAAATTATAGCATGAAATCAATATTAGGTATTATCCCTGCACGTTATGCTTCTAGCCGTTTTCCAGGGAAACCATTAATTGAGATACTTGGAAAAACAATGATTCAGCGTGTGTATGAGCAAGCAAAAAAATCAACTTTATTATCCGAAGTTATAGTTGCTACAGATGACGAAAGAATATTTAAGCATGTTGAAAGTTTTGGAGGAAAGGCAGTGTACACAAGTGAAAATCATCCAAGTGGAACAGATAGATGTTATGAAGCTCTGAATAATTATGGAAAGAAATATGATTACATTATAAATATACAAGGAGATGAGCCATTTATAGATCCTTCTCAAATTGATTTATTAGCAAATGTTTGTGATGGATATACCGAATTAGCAACTTTGATGATAGGAGTTGATTCTCACGAAGTTTTATTTGATATGGGTGAGGTAAAAATTACCTTAAATAAAAATAATGAAGCACTTTATTTTAGCCGAATGGTTATTCCTTTTATAAAAGGAAAACCTCAAAATGAATGGCATTTGTATCATTCTTATTTTAGACATGTTGGAATGTACGCCTACAGAAATGATATTTTAGAACAAGTTACTAAATTAGAACCATCGTCATTAGAAAATGCAGAGTCGCTCGAGCAATTACGCTGGCTTGAAAATGGATTTAAAGTTAAATGTGCTTTAACTAATTTTGATAGCCATTGTATTGATACCCCGGAAGATATTGAAAAAGTTGTACGTTTAATGAAATTATAATATAAATATGGAAAACAAGAATTTAATTTTCATCTGCGGTTTTATGGGTTGCGGAAAAACAACTCAAGGAAAAAAACTAGCTAAAGAAATGGGTTATTATTTTATTGATTTGGATGAATACATAGCTAATAAATTTGATAAAAATATTACTGATATTTTTAAAGAAGTTGGCGAAATTGAATTTAGAATCATTGAAACAAATGCGCTCAATGAATGTATAAATGAAAATCAAAAAACTATAGTTGCAACAGGT
>CAIYSA010000474.1 GCA_903928655.1 uncultured Bacteroidota bacterium | reverse complement strand
ATTTTTGATAATTTAATTAACGAATACAGTGTATAGAAATAATAATCTTATTTAAATTTTTAAAGGAACTTATTACTATTATGTATGTGAATTTGGGGATAATATTCTACTTGAATAAGTTTTTATTACTTATCAACATAGAATACACAAGTTATTCTATAATTTTAATTTACAAAAGCCGATAAATCCACATTATTTTATTAAATGTTAGTTTTTTAGTTGTTTATAAAAATTTAAATTTAGCGTGTTAATACCGCTCTTTATAAAAACTAATTTTTATGGTAAAACTAATTAACAGATTAATAAAATTACAATAAGAAATAGTTTTAAAGAATCTATTCACAGGTTATTAAGGAATAATTAAGAAGATAAGTGTAAAACTGTAAGTATAAAATATTACCAATAATCTTGTAAATAGTATAAAAATTAACATTTTTTCAGTTAAATTTGCCTTCCTTAATAATAAATAATACAAAAACACCCACTATGGCTGTAATTCAAACAATTAGAAATAGATTCGGAAAATTAGCAGGTTTTACTATTGCAATTGCATTAGTAGGTTTTATACTAATGGATGCTGCAAGCGGACGATTTGGTGATATGTTAGGTAAAAATAACAGCGCTGCTAAGGTAAACGGATCTACTATTGATGCAAAAGACTTTGCTTTAAGAGCGCAACAATATGAAAATTTATATGAAGTTTTTAGTAAAGGCAAACCGGTAGATGATGCTATGCGCGCTCAGTTACATGAACAAGCATTAAAAGAACTTATTTTTGAAGCAATTTCAGAAAAAGAAGCAGACGAAATAGGTATAGCGGTAACTAAAGAAGAAGAAAAAGAAGCTATTCGTGGTGATAATGCAGATCCAATGATTCGTCAATATCCTGCATTTACCAATCCTGAAACAGGTATGTTTGATCCTGCTCGTATTGCGCAATATGAAAAACAATTACCTCAATACGACAAAACGGGAAAAGAAACAGCAACTTGGGATGCAGTTAAGGCTTATGTAGTTCGTTCAAGAAAAATTCAAAAAATAAATACCTTATTAATTGGTTCTATTTATACGCCTAAATTTATGATGGAGCAGTCAATTGCCGACCAAAATAAATTAGCTAATATCAGATTTGTAAAAATACCTTACAGTTCAATTAATGATGATCAAGTAAAAGTAACAGAGAGTGATTTAAATGATTATGTTCAAAAACATACCAATCAATTTAAATCTAAAGAAGAAGCACGAGCTGTTGAGTATGTTAGTTTTGATGTAAACCCATCTGCAGAAGATACTCAGAAAGTAGTAAGCACTATTAACGATTTAAAAACTAAATTAATAGAAAGTACAGATGTGGAAAGTTTCATAAATAGAAATTCTGATTTCCAATACAATGATCGTTTTTTATCTAAAAAGACATTTACTTCAAAATATGCCGATACTATTTTAGCTTTAGCTAGTGGGTCTATATATGGTCCATACACAGAGGGTAATTCATATTTTGTGGTTAAAGTAATGGATAAAAAATCCTTACCAGATTCTGTTAGTGCAAAACATATTTTAATTCAACCCAACCAAACTAGAGACGATAGTGCTTCTAAAAAAATGGCAGATAGTATAAAACTAGCTATTGCAACGGGGGTGAATTTTGATTCTTTAGCAATTAAATATTCAGACGATCAAAGTAGTAAAGTAAAAGGTGGTGATTTAGGTTATTTTACCAATGGAATGATGGTGAAAGAATTTAACGATGCTGCATTTAACGGTAAAGTGGGCGATTTAGAAGTGGTGAAAACACAATTTGGTTATCATGTAATTAAAATTACTGACCAAAAAGCATATGCTACCAACGTTAAATTAGCAGTTTTAGCTAAAGCTTTAGAAGCAAGTACTCAAACAGATCAATTGCTATACGCAAAAGCAAATGAGTTTGCAGGAAAATATACTACTGAAAAAGGATTTGATGAAGGGGTAAAAGCTATGCAATTAAACAAACGCTCTATTCCTTCTTTAAAATCAAGCGCTTTTCAAGTAGAAGGTATCAATAATGCAAGAGAATTAATGCGTTGGGTTTTTGAAGCAAAACATGGAGATGTTTCTAGTGTTTTTTCATTAGATAATAGATATGTAATTGCAAAAGTAGTAGGTATTCAAGAAGCTGGAATTAACAAACCAACAGGAGAGGTAAAAACTAGTGTAGAAACTATAATTCGAAACGAAAAGAAAGCAGCCCTACTTTTAGAAAAATATAAAAATACAAGTTCTTTAGAAGCTGTTGCAAATGCAAGCAAACAGGTAGTATTAAATGCAGACTCTGTTAATTTTGCAAATCCGTTTTCCGCTAACCTAGGTTTCGAACCCAAAGTAATTGGTTATGCATTTAATGATCAATTTAAATTAAATACAATATCTAAAGCTATTAAAGGTGCAGATGGTTTAGTGTTTATGATGGTTACTAATAGACTAAGTGTTAATAAAGTACCAAATCCAATAGAAATTATGCAACAACGAATGACTACCGATATGCAAACTAAAAACTATATCTCCGGAAAATTAGAAGATATATTCTTGCAAGGTGGCGCCATAAAATACAATGTTAATGTTCTTTATTAATATTAAATAGCGACCCTTGGGTCGCTATTTTTTTCTAATCACAATTGTACTTTTATATTAAAAAATATCATGGAACCCATTGTAAATAAAGTTGCAGAAAGTGGATTAATCACCTTAGATCCAGTTAGGTTTTTACCAAGCAGCGACAGCTTACAATTTTTCGATTTAAAAAGTTATTTATTTAAAGAACTTATTTTAAAAGAAAAAGATTTTAGAGCTGCTTTAAAAGAAGTGGATTGGAGCGTTTATAACCAAAAAAAAGTTGCCGTTTTTTGTAGTGTAGATGCTATTATTCCCGCGTGGGCCTATATGTTGGTAGCTAGCTATTTGCCAACCGCAACCGCTATTTTTTTTGGAACAGTAGAACAATTAACAGATGCCATTATAGCAGAAAACATTAAAGACTTTGATATTGTTCCATACAAAGACCAACGCATTGTGATAAAAGGATGTGGCGATATTTTTGTTCCCCACGCTGCCTACATGTATCTCACACAAAAACTACAGCCGATTGTAAAATCTATCATGTATGGCGAACCCTGCTCTACGGTGCCTATTTTAAAAAATAAATAATGCCCTTGCTAAAATTTATAGGTATTACTGTTTTGCTCTTATGTAAAGTAGCAAGTGCACAAACAATTTTAAAAACGTATACCGACAAAAACGGAAACGAAGTAACCGAAAAACAGCTGTTGGTAAATAATAAATTAGTTTACGAAACACATATTATACCCAAGTTCGTTCCCAAGCCTATTAATCCAGACACGTTAGTTAAAGATTCTATTTGGATAGTAGTAGACAAGTCGGATTATAAACTACAGGTGTTTTACAAAAAGAAATTAATTAGAAAATACCTAGCGGTATTTGGACCCGATAGAATGCAAGATAAATGTAAACGCGGCGATCGTTGTACACCTGAAGGATGGTTTACTATAGTAGAAAAACACGAAAGCCATTTATACAATAAATTTATTGGTATTGATTATCCCAACGATACTACCTATGTAAAGAGAATTGAATTATTAAAGAAAGGAAAGATTAAAGAAACCGATCAACCAGGCGATCATATTGGCATACACGGAATATGGAAAAAAGGGAATAACTTAATTGAGAAAAAAGTTGGCTGGACCGACGGTTGTATCGCCTTGCGCAATGAAGATATTGATGAGCTTTATCTGTTTATTAATAAAGGAGTTAAAATTTATATTAGAAAGTAGGATATTGGCTTAATAAAAAATGTTCGTAAGTTTTTTGCCAAGCTTCCCATTCCTGATCATTACCTAGGGCATAATTATGCATGACCAACATTAGTTTACTATTTGTTTTTTTAAGAATGGCGTTCATTGTTTCTAACCTCGTGAACGCTTCCTCTGCTGTCAAATTTTTATAATAATGTGCCGTTGCATCCATAAAACAAAAAGGATGCACGCGCAATTCAGAACAAGTTTCTTTTTCCAAATCATACCATAAAAACGAACGACCAGTGCCCGCCCTAAAACCCAACTCAGAAGCATAGCCCATACTAAAGTCGTCGGTTATAGAGAGGGATTCTAAAATGCGATAGGTTTGGGGTAAACACAGCCTGATATAGTGTTGCCTGGAAAGGGGTATTTCTTTTTCTAAGACATTTTCTAAAGCGCCCTTTTCATTATTTAATAGCACTTTATTATTGTAGCTGTAATAAGAAGGGTGTAATCCTACATTACCTATTTCTAATAAAATGCGCATTAATTTTTTCATCCATTTTTTATGAGGATGAACGTTTCTATCATAAGCTGTTTTTTCTAAAGCACACAATAAAAAGTATAAAGGCTTTAATTGAATTTTCTGGTGTAGTTTTTTTATAAATGGAAAAGAGTCGTAGGGGTCTGTTTCAATAAATAATAAAAAACGGATTAATTGTTTACTTTCTCTAAAATTAGCTTTGTATATCGACTGTATTAATTTCACAATTAATACAAAAACTGTTTTGCGTTTATATTTATATACTAAATCAATATCATAACTCGGCAAACAACTGTAGGGTTTGGTTTGGATGCTGCAAGAAAATTTCTTTTCAAGGTATTTATTAAATGCCCATAACCATTCATCTACTAAAGGCCTTTGCAAACAATCCATCTTAAACAGTATACTCTCGCTCGGCAAATACCTTTCGTGTGCATCTTGTTCTTTAGAATAATATTCTTCGTAGCGGGTAATTAAAAAAAACACTGCGCTAAAAAGATCAAAGGGGATATCGCCTTCGGCGGCATATAAGATGGGTATATTTTCCCAAACACCCTCTTGAAGTGCATGTTGATAAATGCCCGTACTTTGCAATAAACCAACAGAAGGAATAAATAGGGTGTTTTCAACAGGAGTGCCATAACTAATTACCATGTCAAACCCGATTCTAGCATCATTGGGATGAAGGAGCTCATAACTGGATTGCAAACGCTCTTTAAAAATCCAATCTAATACATAAGTAATACGCGGACCGGGTGGAGCAATAATAGCAAAATGAGGCATTGGCTAAGCTTCGTTTTTGTATGCTTTCCAAAGTTGAGAAAAATTTTCTTTGGCAAATACTATTTCAGCCCTTCGTTTGCTCCAAGATTTTGAAAATACCTTAGAGAATACTATATTTTTAATGCCAGAAGGAGCCAAATTTATTAATGCTCTATTTTTCATACCATTCATCCACAATTTCCAAGCCATGTTTTCACCAAAACCATTCATACCCTCTTTTGCAGAAAAGTGTCTGTTTTCTAAAAGCATTTCGTGGATATTAATTTTAACCGGACAAGCTTGGGTGCAGGCACCACACAAGCTAGACGCATAACTCATATGTTTATAGTCGTTAAACGAATCTTTCATGTTAGGTGTAATCACCGAACCAATGGGTCCGCTATAGGTAGCCCCATAAGCATGACCACCAATATTTTTATAAACCGGACAAGCGTTTAGGCAAGATCCACATCGAATACAATACATGCCTTCGCGCACTTCTTTTCGCTGTAGCATATTGGTTCTTCCGTTGTCTAGAAGAATTACATACATGTCTTCTGGCCCATCGGTTTCACCTTTCTTTTTTGGACCTGTGAATATAGAATTGTAAACCGTTACTTTTTGACCAGTGCCATAGGTAGCTAAAAGGGGCCAAAATAAAGGCAGATCATTAATGCTTGGCAACATTTTTTCGATACCCACAATAGCGATGTGTATTTTGGGTAAGGCGGTGGTAAGTCGGGCATTACCTTCGTTTTCGGTAACGCATACCCCACCAATATCGGCTAGTAAAAAATTACCACCCGTTATGCCAATTGGGGACGTAATATATTTTTCTCGTAAATTTTGTCGGGCAATTTGTGTGATTTCAGCGGGGCTTAAATTAGGTTCGGTGCCCAATTTTTCATGAAACACACGCGCTACATCTTCTTTACTTTTATGCATAGCCGGCGTAACAATGTGATAAGGTGCTTCTCCATCTAGCTGTTGAATATATTCTCCCAGATCTGTTTCTACACTTTCAATACCATGTTGTGCTAAAAAGTCATTTAGGTGTAACTCTTCTGTAACCATGGATTTCGATTTCACAACCTGTTGACTATCAGAATCTTTACATATTTTAAGCACGGCATCTAAAGCATCTTGAGCACTTTCTGCCCAGATAACCTTACCTCCATTTTTAATAAAATTCTTTTCAAAGGTTTCTAAATACTGATCTAGGTTTTCAATGGCACGCCACTTGGTGTTTTTTGCTTTTTCACGCGCCAAATCTAAGTTGGCAAATTGTTGCTTGCCTTTTATTACGGTTTCAGCATATTTATCAATATTAAACGCCAGCTTGCGCTTGTGTTCCAAGTCTTGTGCTTTTATATCACTTTTTGATAAGAAGGTGGCTTTTAAGTTACTCATTGCTGTAAAAATACTAAGAAATAATAAAAAACTAAAAACTTAATATACTTAAACAATATAAAATCTATTTGCCGTAATTAACCATTTATAAACAAAAAATTTTAACTAAATGTTATTAAATTCAAAATTTTTTATATAATTTCGTTTCGACCAATAAAATTTTCGATAAAATGAAATCATTGAAACAGATTCTATTCCTTT
>CAIYSA010000473.1 GCA_903928655.1 uncultured Bacteroidota bacterium | reverse complement strand
TAGAAATAAAATAATTTACTTAATCCCAATACTGATTTTTCTATCAATTGGGATGTATTCTCAAAATTCAGAAACGCTAAGTTTTGATAAATATATTAATAACATTCTAGAAAATAATCCTTTAGCAAAAAAGGCTTCAAATGTAAAAACTTATGGAGAATTACAATATAAAGCAGCAAGAGGGAATTATGACCCTACTATAAATGGAAGTTATGAAAATAAATATTTTAATGGGAACAATTATTACTCTAATTTAAATAGTGAAATTAAACAACAATTATTTACTTCTCAGTATTTAAAATTTGGATACGAATATGGTATAGGTAATTATACAAATCCAGAAAGTTATACTCCAACAGCTGGACTACCATATTTGGGTTTAGAAGTAGGTTTATTGCAAGGTTTAATTATTGACTATAGAAGAGCTGATGTTTTAAAATCAAAAGAATACATAAACTATTATAGTGCTGAAAAAAATATTCAACTAAATAATTTATTATTTGAATCATCACAAAAATATTTTGATTGGTTATTTACAGCAAAACAACTTGCTTTAAATAATTACTTTATGAATATTGCAAATCAACGGTTGAGAGGAATTGAAGCACTAGCAAATATTGGTGAGAAGGCAACTATTGATACCATTGAAGCTGCTATTTTTTACCAAACGCGTTTACTTGATTTCCAAAGCTCAAATATTGATTATCAAAAAACAAATAATGATTTAGCAGCATTTAATTGGCAAGAAAATAATCCATCTTCTATTCAACAAAATTATATACCTATTGATAGTTTGGATTCATATTTTATTAAAGCTAAAAATAATTTCATTAAAACCTTGTATCAAGATTCGAGTAATAATCCAGTATTAGTAAAATATAATTCGTTTCAAAATGTATTAGAAATTGAAAATAGATTAAAGAAAGAAATGATTAAACCTAAGCTAAATGTAAATTATAATTTCTTATCAAATAATCAATCCCAAATAAATCCTGCATTTACAAACAATAGTTATAAGTGGGGCGCAAATGTTTCTTTTCCATTATTATTAAGAAACTCACGCAACGAATATAAAATGGGTAAAATTAATTCAGAAAATAATTCATTAGAATTAAATAATAAAAGCAATGAATTAAATTTTAAAATAAATACGCTTAAGCAAACCATAAATATTTTAGCCGACCAACTTCAAAACGCGGCTCGTTCAACCTCATATAACAAGCAACTAGTTGAAGCCGAAAAATTAAAATTCACTAACGGTGAAAGTTCGCTATTTATACTAAATGCTCGCGAAAGTAAATGGTTAGAATCTGAATTAAAATTAGCAGAGTATAAATTAAAATTTATTAAAACGGTTATGAATATTATTTATTTAAAAGGAAATTTAAACTATAAAATATAAAAAAAATAGCATAAAAACAAAATGCATTTATGAATTTAAACCTACTATTATCAAACATTACCAGCCCAGCATTTTTATTTTTTATATTAGGTATTATTGCTGTTAAATTAAAAAGTGATTTAGAAATTCCAGCAAATTCTTCAAAATTTATTTCATTGTATTTGCTTTTTTCTATTGGATTTAAAGGTGGTCAAGAGTTATCCCACGAATCATTTTCACTAGAAATTTTTTGGTCAATGATATTTGGTATAGCAATATCATTGTTAATACCACTTTATACTTTCTTTATTTTAAAACGGAAAATGAATGTATTTGATGCTGGTGCAATTGCTGCTGCATATGGTTCGGTAAGCGCTGTAACATTTGTAACCGCGGTTTCTTACCTCGATTCTGAAAAACTACAATTACACGGCCATATGGTTGCCATTATGGCACTTATGGAATCACCAGCAATTATAGCTGGCCTAATTTTAATTTCAATTTATAACAAGGAAGAGAAAACTCAAATTAATAAATTATCTGTTATTAAGCATTCCCTTACAAATGGAAGTGTACTTCTTATTATTGGAAGTTTAATCATTGGATTATTAGCAAATGCAAAGCAAGCAGAAGGAATTAAACCATTTACAAATGATATATTTAAAGGTTTTTTAGCTATATTTTTATTAGATATGGGAATTGTGAGTGGACGGAAATTAAGTGCGTTTATTTCTAACGGTTGGTTTCCTTTACTATTTGCGATCATCATTCCTTTATTAAATGGTTGCATCATTGCATTTGTAAGTTCATATGTAACCGACGAAATTTCTAATCGCTTTATGTTTGCTGTGCTCGCTGCCAGCGCTTCTTATATAGCTGTTCCTGCCGCTATGAAATTAGCTGCTCCAAAATCGAATCCTGGATTATATATTCCTATGGCACTAGCCATTACATTTCCATTAAATATTACGATTGGTATGCCTTTATATTTAGCTATTATCAAGATTTTTTAATTCAGATATTGCCCTAAATTTTATCCGTAATAAATACTCCCACTTGAGCTATGTTTAATTGTTATACCATCTTTAAGGTATTGTTTATAATTATTCTAAATAATATTTTTGACTCGAAAATAATTCTCTAAAAAATGAAAAAAATAATTATACTAAGTCTATTTATTACAATATATAACAACTTACATTCTCAAAAAAAAGATTCATTATCTGATTTAAAATTACCAGACATTATTATTACAGATGTGAAATTAAACAGAATGCCTGATTTAAAAGATAATGTTATTTATGCAGGAAAAAAAAACGAAGTCATTTTACTAACAAAAATTAATGCTGATTTAAGTATTAATAATGCTAGACAAATATTTGCAAAAGTGCCAGGAATTAATATTTGGGAAAATGATGGGTCGGGAATACAAACTGGTATCGCTTCTAGAGGATTAAGTCCAAACCGATCATGGGAATTTAATGTAAGACAAAATGGATATGATATTTCTCCAGATATTTTTGGTTACCCCGAATCATACTATACGCCACCTACTGAAGCCGTTGAAAAAATTGAAGTTATTCGTGGCGCAGCATCTTTACAATATGGTCCGCAATTTGGTGGTTTACTAAATTATGAATTTAAAAAGCCAAACTCTCAAAAACCAATTACTTTCGAAACGCAACAAACAATTGGCTCTTATGGTTTATTTAATAGTTTCAATGCAATTGGCGGAACAATCAAAAAGTTTTCATATTACGGATTTTTGCACAACCGCAGCGCTAATGGTTGGAGAGATAATAGCAGATATTCCATTTTCACAGGACACATTTCATTAAATTATCAACTCACGAAAAAAATTAGTATAACGGCAGAGTACACTAAAATGAATTATGATAGTGAACAATCAGGAGGATTAACTGATTTAGAATTTGAAAATAATCATCAAAAATCTACAAGAGAAAGAAATTGGTTTGGTGCCCCTTGGAATGTTGCATCTGCTTCTTTAAAATACAAGGTATCAAATTCTTTCAACATTCAATTAAAATCATTCGCAACTATTGCCGAAAGAAATAGTGTTGGCTATTTAAAATCAATTAATTTAAAAGATTCTATTAACCCCTCTACTCTTCAATATAATCCCAGACAAGTTGATAGAGATAATTACGAAAACTATGGAGCGGAATTAAGAACATCACTAAAATACAATCTATTAGGTAAACAACACATTTTAGCTAGTGGCATCAGAATTCAATCTGCACATACAACTAGAAATCAATTAGGAGTTGGGTCAGTAGGAAATGATTTTGATTTAAATGTAAATTTCCCTCAACAATATGGTCGTTCGTTAAATTTCACAACAACAAATTATGCAATATTTGCAGAAAATATTTTTTATGTTGGTAGTAAATTAAAAATTATTCCAGGGTTTCGTTTTGATATTATAGAAAATACAATTAAGGGGTATATTAATACAACAACATCCGGACAACTAAATCCTGAAAAAAGAACTCGTAATATTTTTCTTTATGGAATAGGCGGAGAATATTTAATCACTAATAAAACTAATATTTACGCTAACTATTCTATGGCTTACCGACCAGTAACTTTTTCTGAATTGACACCTTCTGCAACAACAGAAATAATTGATCCTAATTTAAAAGATGCAAATGGATTTAATGCTGATTTTGGATATAGAGGTAAGGTAAAACAATTTTTAACATTCGATATTTCAGCATTCTACCTTCAATATAATAACCGAATTGGTTCTGTTATCCAAAATGGAAATTTATTTAGAACTAATATAGGAACGTCTGTGAGTAAAGGAATTGAATCATATATTGAATTAAGTATAATCGATTTGTTTACAAAAAATTCTAAAATAGGAAACCTTTCAGTATTTGCTTCAAATTCTTTTATAAATGCAAAGTATACAAAGTGGGAGAATCCATCAATATCTTCAGATCCAACTAAATCAATTGAAAACAAAAGGGTTGAAAATGCACCAAATTATATACACAGGTTTGGAGCCACTTATTCTAAACAAAAACTTTCAATCACATTTCAATATAATTCTGTAGGTGATGTATTTACAGACGCTGCAAATACTGAATTAGCAAATGCGACAGCTACAATAGGCAAACTATCTGGCTACAATATAATGGACGCATCTTTTTCATATCATTTTTTTGAAAAATATAATATCAAAGCAGGAGTTAACAATCTGACTGACGAAAAGTATGCAACTCGAAGATCTGGTGGATATCCTGGGCCTGGAATTTTACCTGGAAACGCTAGAACCTACTTTATTAGTTTTGGGGCTTCATTATAATTATAAAAAACTAAAAGAATTATAAAGACTTTGCATCTTTCATTTGCAAAAACATATCGTTAAAACGCAAACGCACTTTTTCAATAAAATCATCATTGATCATCTTTTTTAAATTATCAACGGATTTAATTTGCTCTGTATGGAATTTAAAACTTTGTTCCATTGGTCCAGCTTCAAATTTTACAATATATTTATCATTCATATTAAATATGGAAATACTAATTGAAGGATGTGGAATACTATCTATAATTCTCATATTATTTGTACGTAATTAATCGAATTTCTTTTTAAAATCAAATAAATTTTTCATAATGCCCCAAGGAGTTGTAGCTCTATCACCATCTTCATGTATTCGCCCTAAAATAGCTTTTGCTAAAGCCACAAAGTGTCCTTTTCCAGCAGCTTTTAATGCGGCTTCTGCTTTTTCATCTCCATTTACAACATTGGCACAAGCTGCCCAATCAAAAGCTTTTGCATTAATCAAAAACTTAAAGGCTTTAAAATCATCCCAAATTGTATTTACAAATGCGGCAAGTTCCATATGTTTGCCATCAATCAAAAAATTAAATGCTTTTTTATCATCACGTATAGCATCAATTACAGCAATTAATTCCCTATAATCATTATTAATTAACCAATTAAAAGCTTCTACATCGCCATGGATATGCCTGCCAAATTGTTCAATTGCAAAAGTAGAATAATGTTTCATTTTTTATTTTTAATATGAGGCTTTGTATTAATCTTCCCAATCAGCAATAAATAAATTTGTAT
>CAIYSA010000472.1 GCA_903928655.1 uncultured Bacteroidota bacterium | reverse complement strand
CGTAAAGAATTAAACACAAAATAGTGGTTTCTAATATTTTTGTATATTTACCATTATGGCAAATTCAAATTCATTAATTAAACGAATTACTCATTTTTTTAATTATAAACTTTGGAGTTTACGATTAGATAAACTTGATAAAAAAAGAGGTTTTTTTTTAAGACATTTGAGAATTTTTTCATTAGCCATTAATGGTTTTAATGAAGATAAGTGTATAGTGAAAGCTACTGCATTAACCTATTATACGCTTTTTTCTATTGTTCCTATTATCGCTTTAATATTTGCTATAGCCAAAGGTTTTGGCTTTCAGCAAACATTAGAAGTACAATTACTTAATGAATTTAGTGAACAAAAAGGTGTTTTAATTCAGGTGTTTGATTATGCTAATAAAATGCTTAGTAATACTAAAGGTGGTTTAATTGCAGGTGTTGGGGTAGTTTTATTATTATGGAGTGTAATGAAATTATTAGGTAGTGTTGAAACAAGTTTTAATGAAATTTGGGAAATAAAAAAAGATAGGATATGGGTTAGAAAAATTACTGATTATTTATCTATTATGCTAATTGCCCCCGTTTTTTTAATCTTATCAGGAGGTATAACTATTGGTTTTAAAGCAGGATTAGATACTGCATCTTCAAGTTTTTCATTATTAAACCCAATGAATTTCGTTTTATTGAAAGCCTTTGCCTTCGGTTTAATTTGGGCTATGTTTCTATTCTTATATATGGCTTTGCCTAACACAAAAGTCGCATTAAAAGGAGCGGCTAGTGGCGCATTTGTTGCAGCTCTATTGTTCGAATTATTACAATGGGGATACGTTACATCCCAAATAGGAGTAGGCTCTTATAATAAAATATATGGTAGTTTTGCAGCACTTCCTCTTTTTTTGGTTTGGGTACAATATTCATGGTTTGTTGTTTTGTTTGGTGCAGAACTTACGTTTGCTTGGCAAAATGTGGATCATTACGAACTCGAAAGTGATATAAATAATATTAGCGATCGGTATAAACGAGTAATTGCTTTATTAATAGCGAGGCATGTTGTTAAAAACTTTAATGAAGGTAAGCCAGCTCAAACTGCAATACAGATTTCTTCAAAGCTTGATTTACCAGTTCGTTTAGCTCGAATTATTATTTTTGAATTTACTGAAACCGGTATTTTTAATGAAGTGAAAATGAATGATGATAAAGAAATTGGTTATCAACCAGGAATCTCCGATTCTAAACTTACCGTAAAATATATTATAGATAAACTCGACGAAAAAGGCGTAAATGAGCTACCTATCGAAAACTCGGAGGAATTTAGTACTATAAGTAAACTGATGAAAGACATGGATGATGTATTAAATACATCAAAAGGTAATATGCTTGTAAAAGATTTAATTTAAGTTTATGATTTTAAAAAATATTATTTCCGAACTTGAAAAATTTGCGCCAATTTCATTACAAGAAACCTATGATAATTGTGGCCTTTTAACAGGCAATAAAGAGCAACAAATCACAGGAGCCATATTATGTTTAGATTGTACAGAAGATGTTATTGAGGAGGCAATTAATAGAAATTGTAATTTAGTTATCGCACATCACCCGATAGTTTTTGTTGGCTTAAAAAAATTAAATGGTTCAAACTATGTTGAAAGAACAATTATAAAAGCCATTCAAAATAATATTGCAATTTATGCTTGCCACACAAATTTGGATAATGTGAAATTAGGTGTGAATAATAAAATAGCTCAAAAAATAGGATTAATAAATGCCCAGGTTTTAGCACCAAAAAAATCAATTATAAAAAAAATAGTGACATTTGTTCCTACTTTAAATTTGGAAAATGTAAGAACTGCATTATTTAATGCAGGTGCTGGAAATATTGGTAATTATACAAATTGTAGTTATGTTTTAGAAGGTACAGGAAGTTTTAAAGCAAATGAAAATGCAAATCCTTTTGTTGGAGAAAACGGAAAGTTGCATTTTGAAAAAGAAACAAGGTTAGAAGTTATTTTTGAATCCTTTAATGAGCAAAAAATTATTACTGCTTTAAAAGAAAATCATCCCTACGAAGAGGTAGCATATGATTTATATAATTTGGAGAATTTTAATAATGAAGTAGGTTCAGGTTTAATTGGAGAATTGCCAATTCCTATGACTGAAAATGATTTTTTAAATCATTTAAAAATAGTTTTTAATCTTAAAAGTGTAAAGCATACAAAATTCTTAGAAAAAAAGATTCAGAAAGTTTCGCTTTGTGGTGGAAGCGGTAGTTTCTTGTTAAAGAATGCAATTAATTTAAAATCAGATATTTACATCAGTTCTGATTTCAAATACCATGAGTTTTTTGATGCAGAAAACAGTATATTAATTGCCGATATTGGACATTATGAATCGGAGCAATTTACACCTGAAATATTTTATGAAATTATATCAAATAAATTTCCTACTTTTGCCCTCTATTTAACAGAAATAAATACTAACCCAGTTAATTATTTTTAAACTATGTGCGCTAAAATTAAAGAAAAAGTTGATGCATCTATCGAAGGTAAACTTCGTGCTTTATATGAATTACAAATTATCGACTCTAAAATAGATCGTATTCGTACAATTAGAGGTGAATTGCCTTTAGAAGTTCAAGATTTAGAAGATAGCGTTGCTGGTTTAGAAACTCGTGTTACAAACTTATCTGATGAGTTAAAAGAATTACAAGATCAAATAATTGAGAAAACAGAATCTATTAAGGATTTTAAATCTAATATTAAAAAATACGAAGCTCAACAAGGAAAAGTTCGTAATAATCGTGAATACGATGCGATTACAAAAGAAATTGAATTTCAAAATTTAGAAATTCAATTAGCTGAAAAGCGTTTGAAGGAATATAAATTTGCTGTTGAACAAAAATCTGAAATCGTTGAAAAATCACAAGTTGATTTTTCTGAAAGAAAGAAAGATTTAAAATTAAAAAAATCAGAATTAGACGAAATTATTACTGAAACTGAAAAAGAAGAAAAGGATTTAGTTAAAGCTTCTGAAAAAGCTTCTGATAATATTGAAGATAGGTTAGTTAATGCATATAGAAGAATTCGTGAAAACACTCGTAACGGTTTAGCCGTTGTTCCAGTAGAGCGTGATTCTTGCGGAGGTTGTTTTAACAAAATTCCACCACAAAAACAATTAGATATTAAAATGAATAAAAAGATTTTAGTATGTGAGCACTGTGGTCGTATAATGGTCGATCCTAATATTATTCCAACTGAAGCTTAGTTATTAAATAAATAGTTTACATAAAAAAACCTCCATATTGGGAGGTTTTTTTATGTAACAAAAACAAAAAACTAAAATGAAATATGGTTATTGTTATATCTTATATATAGATAGCAACATTTTTCTCTTCAAGTATTTTCTTTAAATTTATTAAAGCGTATCTCATTCTTCCTAAAGATGTATTAATTGATACATTTGTTATTTCTGAAATCTCTTTAAAGCTCATATCATAGTAGGTACGCATAATTACTACTTCTTTTTGTTCTGCAGGTAATTCATTTACAATTGTTCGTATTTGTTTTTTAAATAACCTTGCCTCTTCTGTATCTTTTGTTGAGGTATTTGGTTCTGGTATAATATCAAAAAT
>CAIYSA010000471.1 GCA_903928655.1 uncultured Bacteroidota bacterium | reverse complement strand
TGTTGAAATTGAAATAGATAGAGGCACATTCCTTAATAATCATCTTGCACGTAAAACTTCTTTTGCTGAGATTATTCAACGTTATGTAAAAGAAGTAGCACCGCAACTCAAATCTTTTTATGGCGATACCTATCGTTTAGCAAAACTTGCCAAACATCCTATCGCGCAATACAAAATGGCTGAACTGACTTCAGCAAGAATTGCTATATATCGCGATGAACGTCTACGAGAAGTGAGTAATGGCACAGTAAGACGTGAGCTTTCAATCATTTCAAGCATTATTGAGTATGCAAGAAGTGAATGGAATCAGAATCTTGCTTCAAATCCAGTCAGCGAAATTAAGAAACCAAAATCATCACGTAGTAGAAATAGAATTTTAAGTGATGGAGAAAAAGAGAGATTGTTACTTACATTAGAACAATACAATCCATTAATGAAGCTAGTTGTTGAATTTGCATTAGAAACAGCAATGCGACGTGGCGAAATATTATCGTTGATATGGAGAAATATTAATTTTGAAAAGCGTACAGCCTACTTACCTATGACTAAAAATGGTGAATATAGATATGTACCTTTATCAACTAGAGCAGTAAACATCTTGAATAGTCTTACACAATCTGAGAATGAATATGTATTCAAACTTGAAGCACAAACTTTATCTATTGGATTTAAAAGATGTACAAAGAGAGCAAATGTCGTTGATATGCGTTTTCATGATTTACGACATTGCGCGATTACAAATCTTTCTTCAAAGTTTTTAAATGTACTAGAGTTAGCAGCGATAAGTGGACACAAATCGTTAAACATGTTGAAGCGATATACGCACATTAAGGCTGAAGATTTAGTTAAAAAATTAGATTAGTCACTCGTAATGCTTGGAGCACTTGGACCACAGCCCAAGCTACTTTATTAAGTACTTGTTTATGAAAATGCATGATTTATGCAAAAAACATGCATTTCAATAAACATAGCATTCAAACGTCTCGTTAAACGACGCTTATTTTCCTTAATTGCTCTTGTCCAACCTTAATCTTTTCTCTAGCACGTGCAGCTTTGATTGCTTGCTGTGTATTTTTAACTTGATTTTGCATAGATTTAATACGTGCTTGTTGTGGTGACAAAGGTTTTTGTATTTCTTTTAATCGCATAATTATTTTACCTGTATCAATGCACTCATTACATTGGCTTTGCCATATTGCTGTTGTAGCAATAGTTTTGCTTTGAATATATCTTCTGCAAATATAAAAGTATTTACTATGACATTACTTACTTTAACTTGTGCTTTATACGTATTCATTTTTTATTAAACCCTTTTTTTGTTATAGCACTAACATTAATAATTGCACTATCTAACTCCCCTTTAAGCGCAGCATCATTTAATAATTTAAGTGTATTAATGATTGATTGTTTATCTTTAAGTTCTATCGCATTCTTTCCATCCTTATTAAGTGGTAATGTGCGAGATCCATACTTAATACATAAGTTGTACTTGCCATCATTTGTTAGCCAATACCATTTTCTTATACGCTTATTCACTTCTAACAAAGTAGTCTCACTTGTTGTTTTATTAGTAAATGTTCTCAATTTTTTTGGTGCATAAACAGTGTTATTCATCTCTGCTTCACATACTTGCATCTGTTCTAATATTTTTGCGCTTAGTTTATTTCGCTTGTGTTGTATGGATGACAACCTATTCACCTTTGAAGCGCTTACTAAAACTAAATTATTAAATATATTCATAACGAATCTCCTTTAATGTAGGTACAAGTACATTAATTTCATTACGGTTTTTTTCTAGTCTATAAACATATTTAGTAATCAAATAAAATCCACATAATAATTAGGTAGTCTTTAGTTTGTATAAATAGTTGTATGCAAAACTTAAACAAACTACATATAAAAGAAGAACAAACTGCTAACAATTGGTTAAAAGAGAACGGCATAACAAATAGGCTGTTTAACGAAGTGCAGGTTTTTCAACTACAAGCTTATAAGACAGCTACAAATATACTTAAACACAACGTTGAACTATTAAAGAATGGTGAATATGAACAGCTAATAAGTTATTGCAAAGCGATATTGAATAGCAAACAGCGAAACAGTATTACTAAACGCAATACATATCAAATATTAAACATAGGCACGCGAATAAACAGACAATTATTTAGGCAATACAGAAAAATCAAATAATATTAGGCAGAACCTACAGATAAGCAACTGTAGCAAATCAAAGTGCAAAAACGCGGATTGGAATATAACGGCTAATGCGTCCGCACTTAGCTATAGCACTGCTGTAAAAGTGCATAGCATAATAAGTAAGCCGCGAAGTTTCTTAACAAAGTTAAGTTGTAAGTTTCTACAGATATGTCTTACATAAAACTTTTTTACAGTTGTGTTGATACGGAGTAATGTATTAATGCAGTGCAACGACAATGTGCTTGTTTACAAAGTACATAGCCGTTGTATTGACCAAAGTAATGAGTATCAAACAAAACAAATCAATTAAAAATAAGTGCTGAACAAAAGCGATTAGCTTTTGTGATAGCACAAGTGAGCGTTTAGCTCACTTCAAACATACACATACATCTTGTATCATATGTGTATGCCTAAATTAGATAATACACATATTGCAGATAGATTACGTGAGCGACTTGCTGATTTGAAATCAGATAAGGAAGTAGCAGCACGTGAAATCAAAAAGCTATTAAATAAAGAACAGCTAAAAGCTGTAGAAGAAGAAAAAGCCAAACAAAAGAAATTAAAAAAAGAAAGGATTGCACGTACAAAAGAACAGCAAAAAGAATTTGGCTATAAGTCTATACGTGAGATTTATATTGACGCATATGAACAAGCGATCAATGATTTAGATGAAGTTGGTGCTTGGAATAAAAAGCTACGTGATGCAGAAGTAAAGCAAGCACGTATATATATGGATAGTCTTAGTAAAGCATTAAAAGATGGTAAAACAACAGAACAAGCTAAAAACATTGCGAATAATGATTTAACACGTGCAGGTTTGGCACGTATCGATGGTGCTAAACATGTCTATCAAAGTAAACGTGATAAAGAAGTATTTGAATTAGAAGAGCAGTTAAAAAAACAATTGGGTATTAAAGATATACATGATGAAGATGACACATAGTGTTTATTAAAATGCATGTTTTTTAACAATACCATGCTCTTTTGACGAAAAAACCTGCATTTTGGTAAACAGCATCCGTTTTAACAGCTAAGAATACCTAATACCCCAAACCCCAAGTGCCCCATTTGGTCTGAACGGTCCAAGTTTCCCAAGTTTTTTTATTAATCCAACTGCATCTACATAAATATAACAAAATATACAAAAGCTTTGGTTTGTGTATTTTTATTATGTAACTCATTGAAAACTGGAAACAAAAACACATGACAAGTATTTGGAAAAAAGAGATAGGAAAAAATAATGTAAGAAAATATGCTGC
>CAIYSA010000470.1 GCA_903928655.1 uncultured Bacteroidota bacterium | reverse complement strand
GTTAGTTTATTAACATGAAAGCTATCAACATCAATTACTTTAATCTCTTCAAATTCTTTACAGGACGAAAAAGAAATAGATAAAATAGATGTAATTATTATAATGTATTTATTCATTTCTTTTTTTATAAGGGTAAATTTTATTTTTTTAGAATATCTTTTTTATATAATGGCAACAAATCTAAAAACTCTTTAACTGTTTTTTGTAAATCATATACATTTCCTCGGCCTCCAGCAGCGTTAATATGTCCGCCTCCATTAAAGTATTTTCGAGCGAATTGATTTACATCAAAAGTTCCTTTACTGCGGAAAGATATCTTTACTTTACCTTCTCCTTCACTAAAAAATGCACAAAATTTAATACCTTTTATTGAAAAAGGATAATTTACAATTCCTTCAGTATCACCTTTTTGATGATCAAATTTTTGTAATTCTTTTTCTGTTAAGGTAATATAAGCTGTTTGATATTCGGGTAAAACTACCATCTTTTCAGTTAAGCAATAACCTAACAATTTTACTCTACTTTCGCTATAAGTATCGTAAATAGAAGTATGGATATCACTAGGTTTTAAACCAGTTGATAATAAATCAGATAATATTAAATGCGTTTTTGGTGTTATGCTATCAAAACGGAAAGACCCGGTATCAGTCATAATACCTGTATATAAGCAAGCCGCAATGTCTTTATCAATTAGTTTTTCACCTCCTAAACCACAAATAAATTCATGAACTAATTCACAGGTTGAACAGGCTTTTACATCATGAAAATACAAAGTTGCATAATCATCAGGTTGTTGATGATGATCGATAATTACTTTTTTTGCCGTTGAGTTTTTTAATAATTCTCCCAAGCCTTCTAATCTCGAATAATTATTAAAATCAAGGGTAAATATCAAATCACTTTTTTCAGTTAGGTTTGCTGCTTTTTTTTGATTTTTACTAAATTGAACTACTTTTTTATTTCCCGGTAACCAATGTAAAAATTCAGGATAATCATTTGGTGTTATAACGGTTACATTTTTTTCAATCTTAATTAAATAATTATATAGTGCTAAAGAAGAACCCATTGCATCACCATCAGGGTTATAATGTGTGACAATTACAATGTTGTTTGATTTTTTTAGTAAAGCTTTAAATTTTTGGAATGAGTCTTTTTGCATAATTATAATTTGATTGTAAAAATAAGGTTTTAATTTGGTTGTTATTGCCTAATCGGCATTGTATTGCCCCCATTTTTGTTAGATACTGTTAAAATGATTGAGTACGAAAGTGATATTAAATTGAAAATAAAGGTTTTTTAAATCAATTTTCTTTAAAAAAATAGAATTTGATTTAAAGACAAAAATCGTATCTTTGCACCCTAAAAAAAATAAAATGGCAGGAAATATTACTTTTACAATGATTAAGCCCGATGGTGTTGAGGCTAACAATATCGGACCAATTTTAGCTAAAATTAACCAATCAGGTTTTAAAATTGTAGCTATGAAATATATGAAATTAAGTGCTGAAACAGCAGGTAAATTTTATGAAGTACACAAAGAACGCCCTTTTTATGGTGAATTAGTTAGTTATATGAGCGGTGGACCAATTGTTGCTGCAATTTTACAAAAAGATAATGCTGTTGCCGAATACCGTACTTTAATTGGTGCTACTGATCCAACTAAAGCTGATGAAGGAACTATTCGTAAATTATTTGCAAAATCAATTGCTGCAAATGCAGTACATGGTTCTGATAGTGATGAAAATGCTAACATTGAATCAAACTTTTTCTTTTCTCAAATAGAACGTTTCTAGTCAGAAATTAAAATATAAATTATTTGTAAAAAAAATCCTGATATATTCTCAGGATTTTTTTGTTTTTAAATTGTATTCAAATACCTCATTTTAATATGCGGAATATCATCTTCTAAATAGGTTTCACCTTCTGTTTTAAAACCTAGATTAGTGTAAAATTTATCTAAATATAATTGAGCTGAAATAACTATTTCATTTGTTTTAAACTGAATTAATGTTTCTGTAATTGCATATTCCATTAATAATTTACCATAGCCTAACGTTCTAGCACTAGCGCTTGTAACAACTCTGCCAATGCCTGCTTCTTTATGGTAATAACCTTGTGGTAATAAACGGGCATAAGCTACAATTTCATTATTACGAGTTCCTAAAATATGTAAAGCTCCTAAGTCGTAATTATCGACATCTAAATATGCACAGTTTTGTTCTACAACAAATACTTCTGCTCTTATTTTTAATAACTGATAAAGTTCAGTGGTTGATAATTCATTAAATTTTTTAGTGCTAAATGTGATCATTTTAATATTGATTAATGTTTAGTAAAACTAAAGTACAAGCTATTTCTGTTTCAATTCCCTTGTCATTTGCCAATTTTATTAATTCAGGATTTTCAGTGCCTGGGTTAAATATAATTCGTTTTGGGTTTAAATTCAAAATATAATCATACCATTCAGGTTGGTTATCAGGTCCAATATAAAGTGTTATTGTGTCAATATTTTCTAATAACGGTTTATCATTTATAATAGTTAAGCCATTTATAGTGCCCTTTTTTATACCAATTGGATAAACAGTATGATTGTGATTTTGTAGGCTAATCGTTGCTTTATAGCTGTATCTGTGGGCATTTGGAGATGCTCCAATAACAACGGTTGGTTTATTCTTCCACATAATTTAAATCTTTATTAAAAGTTTCTTCTAAAAAATAAAGCGCAATAAAACCTAAACTAATTATAATACAGCCTGTAATAATGGTTGCTTGTAATTTATCGACACAGAAAATTGAAATGATAGAATCTAACAATAAAGAAATAAAAATTGTAGAACCTCTAACAAAATTTGGAGCAGTTGTAGTTGCAGTTGCTCTAATATTGGTTCCAAATAATTCAGAAGCTGTACTAATAAAAACAGCCCAATATCCTGTAGCAAATCCAATAAAACCAACTATTGAATAAAATATAAATGGAGAACTTCCGCCAAATGTAAAATATAAAATAGTACCAATAACTGTTAATGATAGAAAAATTACAAATGTTTTTTTTCTAGATTTTAATAATTGACTAATCAAACCTGATACGATGTCGCCAACGGTAATACCTGCATAAGCGCACATAATTGCCCTTCCTGCAGAAATTGCTTTGGGTGCTAATCCTAATTTTTCGCTCAGTTCAGGCGAAAATAAAACAAGTGTCCCCATAACATACCAAACAGGAACAGTTACAAAAATAATGGATAAATATTTTATGATATTTTTTTTACTTGAAAACAATTGAAGGAAATTTCCCTTTTTAATTTTTACGTCAGTTTTAATTGAATGAAACATTCCTGATTCAAAAACACCAATTCTTAATATTAAGAGTGCTAAACCCATTGCTCCGCCTAGGTAAAAAGAATAACGCCAATTTGTAATTACATCACCCATAAAACCTGCAACTACTGCGCCAAAAACACCTACTGTTGCAACAATCATTGTTCCATAGCCTCGTTTTTCTTTACTCATGCTTTCACTAACAAGGGTTATACCAGCACCTAATTCACCTGCTAAACCAAACCCTGAAATAAAGCGTAATACCATATAGGTATCCGTACTTTCTACCATTCCGTTTAAGATATTTGCTATTGAGTATACTAATATTGACCCAAATAATACAGATAATCGCCCTTTTTTATCACCTAAAATTCCCCAAAAAATTCCACCGATTAACATTCCAAACATTTGCCAATTTAGAAGCAGTTTTCCGTAAGTAGCATTTAATATTTTTAAATTAGCTTCTGAAATATTTGGAAACTGTATTGGTAAAATTGTATTTAAACTATCTGTTCTTTCAACACCAAAAAGTAACAAATCGTATATGTCAACAAAGTAGCCTAAAGCAGCTACAATTATTAATTTATTAAGATTTTTTGATACAGAAGGAGTTTGCATAAATGAATTTAAATGTAACAATTATTTCTTTTAAACTTCTTTATATCGACTGCAAGTCATTAAATGGTCATTAACCAGTCCTGCGGCTTGCATATAAGCGTAACAAATAGTTGAACCCACAAATGTAAAACCTCTTTTTTTTAAAGCGATACTCATTGCATCTGATTCGTCACTATTTGGAGGGATTTGAGATGAATCCTTGTGTTTATTTACAATAGGTTTATTATTTACAAATTGCCAAATAAAGGTATTAAATGACCCAAATTCTTTTTGAATTTCGATAAATGCTTTTGCGTTTTTTATTGTTCCGGTAATTTTTAATCTATTACGAATGATGCCTTCGTTTTGCATCAGTTCTAAGGCTTTTTCATCATCAAATTTTGCTACTTTTTTAACATCAAAATTTGCAAAGGCTTTTTTAAAATGTGCTCGGCGATGTAATATAGTTTTCCAACTTAAACCAGCCTGAAAACAATCTAATACTAAAAACTCAAAATGTTTTTTATCGTCATAAAGTGGAATTCCCCATTCTATATCATGGTAAACCAGCATTTGTTCATCATTTTGTGGCCAAGTACAGTTCATCTATTTATTATTGTTAAAATGGATTAAACAAATTTTTCGCCTTTTTGAACCTTGACATCATTTACAAAGTTTCGGATTTGTTGTTCATTTTCTTTTTTACAAATCATTAAAACTCCGTCAGATTCAACAACTATATAATCTTCTAAACCTTGCATAACAACTAATTTGTCTTTTGGAACATTTACAATACAACCTTTACAATCATATTGAATAATGTTTTTGCCAACAAGTGCATTGTTACCTTTATCGTGTTTAATATGGTTGTATAATGAACCATAAGTTCCTAAATCACTCCAACCGATAATAGATGAACGCACGTAAACATTTTCAGCTTTTTCCATGACGCTATAATCAATAGAATCGTTTTTACATGTTTTATAGGCTCTATCAATAAATTCTTTTTCTTCAGGAGTATTGTAAAAATCGTTTCCTTCTTTAAAAAGACTTGCTAATTCTGGATCATGTTGTTCGAATGCAGAAATAATACTTTTAGTACTCCAAATAAAAATGCCGCTATTCCATAAAAAATCACCGCTTTCTATAAAGAATTTAGCCATTTCATGTTCTGGTTTTTCAGTAAATGTTTTGACTTTATAAATTCGTTTATCTTTTTCCTTTGAGGGTGTATTTACGAATTGAATGTATCCATAACCTGTATCTGGACGAGATGGTTTAATTCCAAGTGTTAATAAACAATCTTCGGCCTTTGCCTTAGCAAAGCATGATTTAATTGCCTTTACAAACACATCATCTTTTGAAATCAAATGATCTGATGGAGCAACAACAGTGATTGCATTTGGATTGAGTTTGTGGATTTTATAACTAGCATATGCAATACAGGGTGCGGTGTTTTTTCGCGATGGCTCTGTTAATATATTTTCTTTTGGAATATTTGGTAATTGCTCACAAACTAATTGCTCATAAATATCACTTGTAACAACATATATATTTTGTGGCGGACAAAGCTCTAAAAACCTATCAAAGGTTTGTTGAATAAGCGTTTTACCAGTTCCTAGTATATCTAAAAATTGTTTTGGATGACCAGTAGTACTCATTGGCCAAAATCGAGTACCAACACCTCCAGCCATTATAATGCAATATTGATTTTTCATTTAATTTTTTTTTCTGTAGTACACATTTTTTACTGGTTATTTAATCACAAAGTACTAAATTAAACATAAAATTGAAAGATAAAAATCTTATAAAAGATACATTTCAACAAGTCCTTCAGGCGCATTAAATTCTATCGTTTTTAAATCATCATCAATTTCAATGATAAAATCATCGTTAAATGGTAAAATAATTTCTTTACCAGAAGGGTGAATTATTTTAATGACTACGTTTTCTGTTTTTTCATCTACTTCAGTAATGTTTCCAATATTGCCTAATTTTGAGTCGATAATTGCGTATCCAATGAATTCACTATAATTTTCTTCAGCTTCTAAAACAAAATCGGCTAAAGCAAATGCTTTTTTAGCAATTAATTTTTTAGAAGTATCTATTGTATCAATGTTCTCTAATTTTAAAATATAGCCAGTGTTTGCGGGCTTGCATTCTGTAATAAAATAAGGTACTTGAGATCCATTTAATTCTAAAAATATAGATTTTATGGCTTCTTCATCAATTTGAACAAATTCGTTCAATCTTAAAATGATGTGTCCTTTTAAACCGTGAGTTTTACTAATATATCCTATTTCTTGTGTTTCCATACTAATCTATTGTTTCATTTGATTTATCAAATTTCGGTAAAGCTAACTTATATTTTACCGCAATTACTCTAATTACAATAATTAAACTCATACTGATTGTAGCCGCAACTGTTGGATCTACTTTTAAATAAAGCATTCCAACAAATAATACAGCTCCAAAAATGCAAGCAGTAGCATAAATTTCTTTAGCGAAAATTAAAGGAATTTCGTTTAATAAAGTATCACGAATAACACCTCCAAAAACAGCAGAAATTAATCCTAAAATAACTGCCGCAAAAGGATTAACATGATATTCTAAACTTTTTTGAACTCCTAAAATAGTATAAATGCCTACGCCAACAGTATCAAATAAAAATAAAGTACGGCGTAATTTTACTATGTATTTTTTGAATAGTAGAGTGAAAACAAAAGCAATAATTATAGAAATTAAAATATTTTCATCATTTAACCATGAAATTGGATAAGCGCCCAACATCATATCTCTTAAGGTTCCTCCACCAATTGCAGTAATAAATCCAGTAAAAAACACGCCAAAATAATCATGATAATGTTTTTTATCGCGAGCAGCTAATGCCCCAGAAATAGTAAAGAAAAAAATACCAATAAGATTTAACCAATAAAAATACATGTATTTAAATATGTGTTTTTGGTGTTAATTTTTCGCCTTCCCATTTAGCTATAACAGCACTAGCAACTGCATTTCCTACAACATTTGTTGCAGAACGGCCCATGTCTAAAATTTGATCTACAGCTAATAATAGTAATAAACCTTCTCCAGGAATATGAAACATACTTAACATACCTGCAATTACTACTAATGATGCTCTTGGCACACCAGCCATTCCTTTACTAGTAATTAATAAAATAAGCATCATTTGTATTTGGTCGGCCATCGACATATCAATACCATAAGCTTGCGCAATAAATACAGTTGCAAAGGTCATGTACATGATTGATCCATCTAAATTAAAAGAATAACCTAAAGGTAAAACAAAGGATACGATGCGATTACTAATACCAAATTTTTCTAATTGCTCAATGGTTTTCGGCATTGCACTTTCAGAACTAGCTGTGCTAAATGCTAGTAAAATAGGCTCTTTAACATGAGATAATAACGAGAAAAAATTAATGCGAAGAATTAAACAAATACTAAATAAAATACCGAACACAAAAAATAGTAGTCCTCCAAAAAAACACGCCATTAAATAAGCATAGCCACTTAAAACATCTAAACCTTGCTGAATAACCACCGCAGTAATGGCACCGAATACTCCAATTGGTGCAAAACTCATAACAAAATTTGTAACCTTAAACATAATATGAGAAAGGCTGTCCATTGCCTTAATCATTGGTTTCCCTTGTTCTCCAATACTTGCAGCTGCTATTCCAAAAAACAAAGCAAAAATTACAATTGGTAAAATTTCGTTTTCTGCCATTACTCTAATAATACTATCAGGAACCACATGTGCTACAAAATTTTTAGCATCCTGAGCATTTGCTTTTACTCCTGAATCAGCATTAACATCAGGCATTTCAAGTGATATACGATGACCAGGTTCAAATAAGTTAACTATCACCAAGCCCAAACTCAAAGCGAGTAGGGTAGCAAATGTAAAATAGATGATTGTTTTCCCCCCAATTCTTCCTACTGATTTAAAGTCTCCAACCTTTGCAACACCCATAACTAGTACAGATAAAACTAATGGAGCAATAATCATTTTAATGAGACGTAAAAAAATATCACTTAAAATAGAATAATTTGCTGCAACTTTTTTCTTAGCTTGTTTTAAATTATCCTTCTCTATTTTGGCAATAGTTGTAACGAGTTGTTTCTCAACTTTTAAATTTCCTTTTGATAATTGTTTAATATAGGATTGCTCTATTTTTGGACTATTATCTGTTAAGGATCTATTAATTCCATATCCTAATATAATACCCAAAATCATTGAAATAATAATAATGGTGATGAGTCTGTTTTTTTTGCTGAACATAAATGTTGTTATAAAATAATTAAATTTTCGAAGTCTTATTCCGTAATAAAAAATCCACTAAAACTAAAGCGGCCATACTTTCTACAATTGGCACAGCGCGAGGCAATACACATGGATCATGTCGTCCTTTACCTTTAATAATTGTTTCATTTCCTGATTCGTCAATGGTTTGTTGATCTTGCATGATTGTAGCCACAGGTTTAAAAGCAACATTAAAATATATGTCTTCTCCATTGCTTATTCCGCCTTGTATGCCACCACTGTGGTTTGTTTTTGTAAGGGAATTGGTTTTATTATTTTCTTGCTGAAAAAATAAATCATTTAATTCAGATCCTTTAAAATTAGTTGAATTAAAACCTTCTCCATATTCAAAGCCTTTAACAGCGTTAATTCCAAGCATTGCTTTTCCTAATTCTGCATGTAATTTATCAAACACGGGCTCGCCAAGTCCAACTGGTGTTCCTTTAATAACGCAACTTACAATCCCACCAACAGTGTCGCCTTGTTTTCGAATGTCTTCAATGTAGGTAATCATTTTAGTTGCCATATCTTCATCTGGGCAACGTACAATTGATTTTTCGGTCAGAGATAAATCTAATTCTTTGTAAGATTTAGTCAGTTTTAAAGTTCCAACTTGACTAACATAAGCTTTAATACTCACGTTATGATACCTCAATATTAATTTTGCTATGGCACCACCAACAATTCTGCAAGCTGTTTCGCGTGCAGATGACCGGCCACCGCCTCTGTAATCTCTTATGCCATATTTTTGTTGATAGGTGAAATCAGCATGAGATGGGCGAAAGGCATCTTTTATATGTTCGTAATCGTTTGATTTTTGATTCGTATTTTCAATAATAAACCCAATAGGATGTCCAGTTGATTTACCTTCAAAAATACCAGATAAAAATTTGACGGTGTCTTCTTCTTTGCGTTGAGTTGTAATGTGAGATTGACCAGGTTTGCGACGTTGTAATTCGGAAGTAATAAATTCTAAATCTATTTGTAAACCAGCGGGACAGCCATCAACGATGCCACCAATAGCTTCTCCATGACTTTCGCCAAAAGTTGTGAGCTTAAAAAGGGTTCCGTAAGTGCTTCCTGCCATAGAAACAAATATACTTATTTTTTAAAAGCGATAACACATTGAAAAATTGCTGGAAACGCCACTAATATTTAAATCAAAATTTGTAATCCTAATCGAGTTTGCATTATTTATTAAAGATTTACTGTTTTCATTTACAATACTTAATGCCACTCCTGCTTGAGCAGAAAAAAAGAAATGTTTACTAATATCAAATTGCAACCCATAAAATGGCGTTAAAATTATGGCATTACTCGTTTTTCTTATATGAGAAACAACACTATCAGTTTTGTTTATTAAACTGTATGGGAATTTATTTTCAATAGAATCACGTATTCCATACAACAATTTCTTTTCACTTTTATAGTGTGCGTAACCTAAATCACAACCTGCAAATTGTTTGATTTTACCTTTACCAAATCGTTTCTCAACTCCAAGATTGTATTGTAAAAATGGCCACGAATTATTTTGAACATATTCAATACTTAATTTAGAGTTTGGTAAGGCATGAATATCGAGTGGATTATCATAATTGTTTGTACTATTACTAAATAAGATGACTGAAGCCCTTCCGTACCAATTGTTTTTTAATTGTCTTTTAAAAAATACGTTAGCAGTAGCTTTGTTATTATTGTTTTGACTACCATTATTAATTAGTGGTATTAAATTTATACCAATTTCATTTTTCATTACCTTCAAACTATCGCTTTTACTTTGAGCAAACACACCCATGTTAATTATAGTTGCAATTAATACTATTATGATTCGATTTTTCATATAATTTTGTTTTTAATTGGTTATGAGTTATTAACGAGTTTTATTTAATATTAGTATGTCAACAAAAAATAAACTTCTTATAAAAAATATAAAATCTTTAGTGCAAGTAAGAGATGCGTCTTGTTTAAAGGTAAGTGGAACTGAAATGAAAATTTTGCCATGTATTGAAAATGCTTGGTTAGCCATTGATAATGGAATTATTGCTGATTATGGTTCGATGGATGATTTTCCTGGAATAGAAAATTGGAAGGATTTAGAAATTATAGATTGTGATGGAAAATTAATATTGCCTTGTTATGCCGATAGTCATACTCATATTGTATATGCAGGCAATAGAGAAGGTGAGTTTGTTGATAGAATTAATGGTTTAACTTATGAAGAAATATTTGAGCGTGGTGGTGGAATTTTAAATTCAGTAAAACGATTAAATGAAGCGAGTGAAGATGAATTAGTTGAACAAGCGATGGTTCGTTTACACGAAGTCATTAGTCAAGGCACTGGAAGTATTGAAATAAAAAGTGGATACGGATTAAGTGTTCAAAGTGAATTAAAAATGTTGCGTGTGATTAAACGAATTAAAGATTTAAATTTAATTCCTGTTAAAGCTACTTTCCTTGGTGCGCATGCTTTGCCTTTAGAATATAAGAATGATAAGCAAGGCTATATTAATTTAATTATTAATGACATGTTGCCAAAAATTGCTGAGGAAAAATTAGCAGATTATATTGATGTATTTTGTGAGCAAAATTATTTTACAGCCGATGAAACCATAATGATTTTAGAAGCTGGAAAAAAACATGGTTTAATTCCAAAAGTACATGCCGAACAATTAAGTAATACTGGTGGTATACAAGCAGGTGTGAAATGTGGAGCAATAAGTGTTGATCATTTAGAGTTTTGCAGCAATGAAGATATTGAGGTTCTAAAAAATTCAAACACCATGCCAACGGTTTTACCTGGAGCAGCATTCTTTTTAAGTTTGCCCTTGCCACCAGCTCGTAAAATGATTGATGCTGGCTTAGCTATTGCATTTGCAAGTGATTTTAATCCTGGAAGTTCGCCAAGTGGTAATATGAATTTAATGATGAGTTTAGGTTGTGTGCAATACAAATTAACACCCGAAGAAGTTATCAATGCTAGCACTATAAATTCTGCTTATGCAATGAATTTGTCAAATGAAGTAGGCAGTATTACAATAGGAAAAAAAGCAAACTTCTTTATAACAAAACCAATAAGTTCGTATGCATTTATTCCTTATTCGTTTGGAAGTAATTTGATTGAAAGTGTTTATTTGAATGGGATTAAACAATAAAAAAGATGTGTCTAAAAAGGCCTAATTCGGCATCTCTAAAGAGGCATATTTCCTTAATCGCTAGATTCTGAATCAAGTTCAGAATGACTGTAAAATAGACTTTTGTGACACTATCAATTTCAAATTAAGTTGGTATTAAAACCAAACTATCCCAACATTTCTTTAACTAAAGCGGAAACAATTTTATTATCTGCTTTTCCTGAAAATGCTTTATTTGCTGCACCCATTACTTTTCCTAAATCGGCAATGCCACTTGCTCCAGTTTGAGCCATAATTTCTTTTAAGCCAGCTTTTATTTCGTCTTCTGTCATTTGTTTTGGAAGGTATTCTTCCATAATTAAAGCTTGTGCAGTTTCTACTTCTGCTAAATCTGCTCTGCCTTGTTGGTTGTAAATATCAGCAGTTTCCTTACGTTTTTTAACTTCTTTTTGAATCGCTTTCATAGCGCTATCTTCAGTTAATCCTTCAGTTGATGTTTTTAAATATAAAATTACAGCCTTCATTGCTCTAACAGCTTCTAGGCGTTTTGCATCTCTTGCTAACATTGATGCCTTTACATCAGCATTTATTTTTTCTTCAATTCCCATAGTAATAAATTTTTGTTAAAGGTAATTTTTTATTAATATTTAACCAGATTAATTTGTTGTAACTATCAAAAAAAAGAAGATTTTTTTTAAAAAATGCCACTAATATTAAGAAAACTTTAATTTATTATTCTATTTTGATAGTACATACTAAAAATGTATTTTTACACAAATGAACAATATTTTAAATTTTTTTTGGAAATATAATTTACCTCGTTGGTCTATTTTGTTCATAGATATTCTTATTTGTATATTTTCTTTAACCTTAGCTTTCTTTTTACGATTCAATTTCAAATCTATTCCTCAAAATGAATTAGATAATTTTCCAATTGCTTATACAGTAGTTATTTTAGTTAGATTACTTGCATTCATATTATCTAAAACCTATAAAGGCGTTGTTAGATATACTGGAGCGAAGGACGCTACTCGTATTTTTGTAGTTGTAATTTTAAGCAGTCTGGTACTTTATAGTATAAATATTTTTACCCGTCAAATACTTTTAGGATATTATATTATTCCCCATTCTGTTGTGGTAATTGATGCGTTGGTTACTATTTTTATTATGATAAGCTCAAGGCTTGCCATCAAAGCCATTTATTTTGAAAGTAGAAATCCTGAAAAAGAAAAAACACAAGTGATTATTTATGGAGCTGGAGAATCAGGTATAATTACAAAAAGAACACTTGATAGAGACGCAGCAGTTCGCTATAAAGTTGTTGGTTTTATTGATGATGATGAGAAAAAGAAAGGTAGAAGCTTGGAAGGTGTTTTTGTTTACCCTACTTTAAAATTAGCAGAATTAGTAAAAGAAAATAATGTTGAATCTGTAATTATAAGTATTCAAAATTTATCTCCTATTGTAAAAAATAATCTCATTGATGAGTGTTTACTTTTAGGAATCAAAGTATTAAACGTTCCTCCTGTTGCAAAATGGATTAATGGAGAATTAAGTTTTAATCAAATAAAAAGTATAAATATTGAAGAATTATTAGAACGTGATCCTATTAAATTAAACACGGACGAAATTAATAAACAACTAAATAACAAAGTTATTTTAATTACGGGAGCTGCTGGTTCAATTGGCAGTGAATTAGCAAGGCAGTGCTTAAAATTTAAACCAAAATTACTTGTATTATTAGACCAAGCAGAAAGCCCTTTACATGAATTGGATTTAGAATTTAGAGAAGTATTTCATTCACATTTACATGAAGTAGTTATTGGTGATGTTAGAAATAAAGAACGGTTGACAAATGTTTTTAATTCATTTAAACCTCAAATTGTATTTCATGCAGCGGCATACAAACATGTGCCAATGATGGAAAACAATCCTTCAGAATCTATACTTACAAATATATTAGGAACAAAAACAGTAGCTGATTTAGCTTCTGAATTTAAGGTTGAAAAATTTGTAATGGTTTCTACAGATAAAGCTGTAAACCCAACAAATGTAATGGGTGCATCCAAACGTATCGCTGAAATTTATATTCAAAGTTTAGGAAAAAATTCGGCTACTAAATTTATTACTACTCGTTTTGGAAATGTATTGGGATCAAATGGCTCTGTAATTCCTAGGTTTAAAAAGCAAATAGAGCAGGGCGGACCACTAACAATTACGCATCCTAATATTACTCGCTTTTTCATGACAATTCCCGAATCTTGCCAACTTGTTTTAGAAGCAGGTTGCATGGGAAATGGTAGTGAAATTTATGTGTTTGATATGGGGCAATCTGTTAAAATTGTTGATTTAGCTCGTAAAATGATTAAGCTTTCTGGATTAAAGGAAGATAGAGATATTAAAATTATTTATACAGGTTTACGTCCTGGTGAAAAACTGTATGAAGAGTTATTGTCGAGTGCTGAAAATTCATTGCCAACTCATCATAAACAAATTCTCATAGGCAAAGTAAGAGAATATCAATTTGAAGAAGTAAATACTTTTATAAATGAATTAATATTATTGTTCAATACTCAAAATAATGCTCTTATTGTTTCAAAAATGAAGGATATTGTACCCGAATATGTAAGTAATAACTCTGTTTTTCAATCATTAGATCAAAATTAAATTATGATTCGTTTATTTTATTTTATTT
>CAIYSA010000469.1 GCA_903928655.1 uncultured Bacteroidota bacterium | reverse complement strand
TCGATTTCGTTAATCACAATTAATAATTCAAATAAAAAACTCCAATTGAAATAAAATTCAGTTGGAGTTTTTTTTATATACCTTCTTTAAAATCATTTACAAAAATAATCACACATTTCTACTTTGCCTGCGTTCCATTTTGGCTCTTTCTAATCATTTAGAATATAGTAAATATGTGCTTTAAAAGAATTTTTTTATATTTAACCCGTGATTAAAAAATTACCGAATTACATCCTTGCAACCTTAAGTGCTTTATTTCTAAGTTTGGCTTGGTATTCGCCATTCACTGTTTTTATTTTTGTTGGCTTTGTTCCTTTATTCATTATAGAAAATAATATTTCTAAATCTGAAATTTCAAAACGCAAAAAACTAAAACTAATTGGTTCTATATATCTCGCTTTATTTTTATGGAATCTTGGTGTTACCTGGTGGTTATTTTACGCATCTATTGAAGGTGCTCTACTTGCAATTATTTGCAATCCTATTTTTATGTGCATGGTATTTATTGCATGGTATAATTTAAAAAAACGAATTAATAAACCTTGGGCTATTTGGCTTTTTATTCCCCTTTGGCTAGGTTATGAATATGGCCATACATTATGGGATTTAAGCTGGAGCTGGTTAACACTTGGCAACGCCTTTTCATTTGCACCAAATTGGGTGCAGTGGTATGAATATACCGGCACTTCGGGTGGAAGTTTGTGGGTGCTTGTAGTCAATATTCTAATTTTTGAATTAATAAAAAATAACACATACACCTTTAAAAACTTTTCTAGGCCAGCTTCTCTAGTTATTGCCCCAATAGCATTCTCCTATTTAATTTTTTATTTTAATAGTACTCCAAATCAACAACAGGCTTCTTCAAAAAAACCAAATACTTACAGAACATTAGTTGTTCAACCAAACGTTGATCCTTATAATGAGAAATTTTTCTTTGCACCTGAAACACAATTAGCATCGCTTATAAAACAAATTTCACCAAAACTAGATAGCACAATTGATTTTTTAGTTTTGCCAGAAACATTTTTAACTGAAAATATTTTTGAAACCGAAGAATTTAATTCGTATTCATTCCGTTTTTTAAGAGATAGCATTTTAAAACAGTATCCAAAATTGACTATTATTTGTGGCTCTAACACTAATTATGCCTTTAAACCAAACGAACCTTTAAGCTCAACTGCTCGCAAATTTACTGATGACGACAGTTATTACGATTCTTTTAATACCGGCATTCAATATAATAGTGAAGGCATTGTATTGTATCATAAATCAAAATTAGTACCTGGAGTTGAAAGAATGCCTTTTCCAGGATTATTAAAGCCCCTAGAAGGTTTAGCAATTAATTTAGGTGGTACATTTGGAAGTCAGGGCACACAAAAAGAACGAACTGTTTTTTTTAGTCATGATAAAAAAGTTGGAATAGCTCCAGTCATATGTTATGAAAGTGTTTATAGTGATTTTGTAACTGGTTATATTAGAAATGGGGCAAATATGATTTTTGTAATCACAAATGATGGTTGGTGGAGCGATTCTCCTGGACATAAACAGCATCTAGCTTTATCAGTTTTACGAGCAATAGAAACCCGAAGAGAGATTGCTAGATGTGCTAATACCGGAATATCGTGTTTTATATCACCTTATGGCCAAATAGAACAGCAAACCAAGTATTGGGAAGATGCCATGATTGTGAAAGATATGTCTCCCAATAATCAAATTACATTTTATGTAAAATTTGGAGATGTTATTTCGTATGTAGCTACAATGTTAGCAATATTATTAATTGCATGGAGTCAAATATTACGTTTTAAGAAGTCTTAAATTTTAGTAAATTTGAACATTATTTTAAAAACACTTTTAATTAATTAGTATATATTTTATGGAAAAATTTGATGTTACCATTATTGGTTCTGGTCCCGGTGGTTATGTAGCGGCAATTCGTTGTGCACAATTAGGAATGAAAACGGCTTTAATAGAAAAATATCCAACTCTTGGTGGTACTTGTCTTAATGTTGGATGTATTCCTTCAAAAGCATTATTAGATTCTTCTGAACATTTTTACAATGCTGTAAATCATTTCGAAGTACATGGTATTGAAGTTAAATCACCAAAAGTGAATTTAAAACAAATGATTGAGCGTAAACGTGGTGTTGTGAAAATGACCTGCGAAGGAATCAATTATTTAATGAAGAAAAACAAAATTACAGTTTATACTGGTGTTGGTAGTTTCGAATCAAAAACGATTGTAACTATTACAAAAGCGGATGGTACAAAAGAACAAATTGAAACCGTAAAAGCAATTATTGCAACAGGCTCAAAACCTGCTTCATTGCCAGGTATTCAAGTTGACAAAAAAAGAATTATCACTTCAACTGAAGCCTTAGAAATGACAGAAATTCCAAAACATTTAATTGTAATTGGTGGCGGTGTTATTGGCTTAGAATTAGGAAGTGTATATGCTCGTCTTGGTTCTAAAGTTTCGGTAGTTGAATTTATGGATAGATTAATTCCAGGGATGGATGCAAGCCTAGGTAAAGAATTACAACGCGTGATGAAAAAAGATTTGAAAGTAGAATTTTTCATGAAGCACAAGGTAGAGAGCGTTACTTCAAAAGGTAAAGAAGTTACTGTTACTGCAGATAATGGAAAAGGAGAAAAAGTTGAATTAAAAGGAGATTATGTTTTAATGGCCGTAGGTCGTAAACCATATACTGAAGGATTAAACTTAGAAAAAGCAGGAGTTAAATTAGATGCTCGCGGAAGAGTTGAAGTGGATGCTCATTTAAAAACAAGTGCTGATAACATTTATGCTATTGGAGATGTAGTGGTTGGAGCAATGTTAGCTCACAAGGCTGAAGAAGAAGGTGTATTTGTTGCCGAACAAATGGCTGGACAAAAACCTCATATTGATTATAATTTAATACCAGGTGTTGTTTATACTTGGCCCGAAGTTGCTGCTGTTGGTCAAACAGAAGAGCAATTAAAAGAAAAAGGAATTAAATACAAAGTTGGTAATTTTCCTTTTAGAGCAAGTGGAAGAGCTCGTGCAAGTATGGACACCGATGGTTTTGTGAAAGTATTAGCCGACGAAACAACTGATGAAATATTAGGCGTACACATGATTGGCCCACGCACTGCTGATATGATTGCTGAAGCAGTTGTAGCAATGGAATTTAGAGCTAGTGCTGAAGATATTTCTCGTATTAGTCACGCGCATCCAACATTTACAGAAAGTTTAAAAGAAGCGTCATTAGATGCAACTGGAAAAAGAGCTTTACACATTTAAAAATTAAACAAACTATAATTAGAAGGCTAAAGATTATTTCTTTAGCCTTTTTTATTTACTTTTTTAATCTTTTAAATAATCGATCGTATTGCAAACTTATAGCTTCGTTGCTGTGATTTTTTAAAACATAGCGATATGCTATTTCTGTAACAGTATCTCTCAAATCTTTACTGCTTAATAATTCGTTGATGTTATAAGCCAACGTATCCGCATCTTTTATTTTTGAAAGCAAACCATTCCCTTCCATAATTTCTTTCATACCACCAGCATTTGTTGCTGCAACGGGTACTTTATACAAAAATGCATCAAGTATACTGCTTCCCAATCCTTCCTCTTCAGAACTCATAACAAACACATCCATGATTGAAAAATAATCTTC
>CAIYSA010000468.1 GCA_903928655.1 uncultured Bacteroidota bacterium | reverse complement strand
AGAACAAATAAACATTCCTGAAATAAAATCATTTATTTCAAATATTGAAGAACCAATTTGTAGTTTAGATATTGAAGTATGGATGCCAGCACTACCATTTTACGAAGGGACAAAACCGTTTCAACAAATTCCATTTTTATTTTCGATGGTAAATAAAAACAATAATACTTATGAAAAGTATAGTTATTTTAAACCAATTGAAAACGACAACAGACTAGAGTTTTTAGAAACCATTTTAGAAAAAACGAAACCATTTAATACTATTTTAATGTATGATAAATCATTAGAAGAATCTGTATTAAATCAATTAGCGGAATTATATCCAACTTACAGAACCGATATTAATACCTTTAAACAAAAAATTGTTGACATAGCAGAGCCAATTCAAAAAGCCAATTATTATCACCCAAAAATGCAAGGTAATTTTACCTTAAAAAGTATTGCTCCAATTTTAAATTCCGAATTTGATTTCAGTGCGTTAATAATTCAATCAGGTATTACGGCAATGTATATTTATGAGAGTTTATTGCTAGAAACAAATGTTTTTGAATCACAACAAATCAAAGAACAATTAATTGAATATTGTGAATTAGATGCTTTAGTAACTCTTGAATTTTTTAGTTACTTAAAAACAAAAGTTTAATAATAAATTGGCGAAAAGTGAATATAATAAAAACGCTCATATTCATTTCTGTATTTTACAATTCTGCATTTGGTCAAATTAAAATTGATACTAATAAACGAGTTAAATATTTAATAATTCCTGCCCTTTTTAGAACTCCTGAAACTGGTTGGGCATATGGAGCGTCAAGTTCCGCTTCATTTAAAACAACAAATAGAAATGACAGCTTAACCAGAATATCAGTTATACAAGTGCTAGGAATATTTTCTCAAAGAGAACAAAATATTCAAGGCATTGATGCAAGTATTTATTTTCCAAAAGAAAAATACATTTTCTATTTCCAATCCGCTCATAGTTATTTTCCAGATAAATTTTGGGGAATTGGGGTAAATACAAAAAACACTAATGAAGAAAAATATGCTTTCGAACAATTCAATATTTCACCACATATAAAACGAAAATTTTCAAAACATTTATTTTTCGGTCTCATGGCAGATTATCAAAATGTATTTAAAATAAGATATGCTTCAGGTAGTTTATTTGATAGTACCACATTTATTGGGAAAAGCCCTTATCATATTTTTGGAATAGGTACGAGTGCAAGTTATGATACTCGTAATTCTACGTTTTGGCCAACCAAGGGACTATTTTTACAAACTCAATTTACAACTTACAACAAAGAAATAGCCTCTGATTTAAGTTTTAATAAATTAATATTAGAAGGACGTTTTTTTAAATCTATTTTCAAAAAACATGTCTTAGCTTTTCAGATATACAATCAATCTACTTTTGGCAACACGCCTTATCGTTCTTTAGCTACTTTGGGTGGTTCAAATAATTTAAGGGGTTTTTACCAAGGGCGTTTTAGAGACAAATCTATGGCATCTCTAATTTTTGAATACAGAGCATATCTATTTTGGAAACTTAGTGCTACTGCATTTGTAGGTGCAGGAAACGTTTATTCTTCATTAAATCAATTACCAGTATCAAATATAAAATACAGCTTTGGTGGTGGTTTAAGATTATCTATTTTAGATAAGGAAAAGCTAAATTTACGCTTAGATTATGGCTATTATGATAGTTATAATAGAGGCTTTTACTTTACTATTGGAGAGTGTTTTTAGTTTGGAAAATCATTACCTGAAAATCGTAATATGCCCTGTTTTTTTTATTATATTAGTTTGATTATCTTTCTTATAATTTAAAATATAAGAATACACACCATCAGGAATGTTGTCCTTATCCATTGTTCCATTCCATTTTTCCAGAATATCATTTGTTTTAAAAACTAATTTTCCCCATCTATTAAAAATAAGTAATTCAAATTCAGTAATACAATTCGCTTTAATAAAATAAGAATCATTGATCTTATCATTATTTGGAGAAAACGTATTCGGAATATTTACAGAAGAGTCTAAAGCATTAATAATAACTTGTTTACTTACATAATTAATACAATCGTTTTGTGAAATAGTAAGAGTTGTTTGATAAACACCTGTTTGATATTGATGATCAATACTATTTATAATTAAAGAACTTGTTCCATCACCAAAACTTAAAGTATATGTATAAGAAGGGTTTCCACCCGAAGCTAAATTAAAAGTCAATTTAGCAGTACACTCTGCCTGAGATAAATCAAACAAATAATCATCTATAGGAATTGGTTTTACTTGAATGGTTGAAGATACAGTACTTTGACAAACACCGTTAAAACCTGAGACAGAAATTACTTGAGATGTTGATGGAGAAATTGTGAATGTATTTCCTATTGTATTAGCTGGGAGCCAAAGATAAGTTGTAGCTCCACTTACATTTAAAATTGCTGTATCACCTTGACAAATTATTGGGTTATTAACTGTCAATGTTGGTGTTGGTGTTACTAAAATTGTTATAACAGTATTAGTAGAACAACTATTTTTTGTAGATGTTAAACTAAATACAGTTGTTGTGTTTGGAGCAACAATAACACTATTAGTGTTTAACCCTGTTGGTGTCCATGTATAATTTGATGCTCCTGATACAATTAATGTTGTCGTTTCCCCTGAACAAACTAAATTACCTGTAACACTTAAGTTGATGGCTGTATCAATTACTATAGGCTGTGTCGTATAATTAAAATAACAACCATTAACAGATAAACCAAATGTATATGTACCCTGACTTGCTAAACTAACACTAGAAATAGTAGGGGAAGAAATACTACTTGTAAAACTTGGTGGTCCACTCCAATAATAAACTAAATTAGTTGTAGTAAAAGTAGGCGAAGCAATATTTAAAATAAGTGTTTCGTTCTCACAAGCTACTGTTGGGGTAAATACGGGTGTAAAAGTAGAACATATTGCTAATGTAAAATACATTTTAGAAAACGAATCAAAATTTTGTCCAACAAATTCAAAACGTGGACCAGTTATAGATGTAAGCGGATATGCCTTTGCATTTGAGAAATTACCATCATCATCAATTAACAAAACCAGTGAAGTTGAAGATGTACCAACAGGTAATAAACTTTGTTCAAAACCAACTGTTACATTTTCTACAAAACTTGTACTTTGTGCTTTCCAAACTCTATCTAATCTATTTAATAACGCTTCAGGAACATTTGTATTAGTAAATGCGGCAGGTAAACCATTATTTCCCCAAACCAAAAATTCTTTATTGACTGAAAATAAATTACTGTTTGTACTGTTTTCTGAAGCTATTGTGCCATTACCAATAGTTACAATTTCATCTAAATTGACACTGATTGATTGCTTCTTGTTTAAGTCAGATGCATCGTCTCTTCCAATACCGGCTATATTATTATTATAACCAATATTTAACGTTTTATCATAAATAACAGCACCATCTGAGGCTAGGTAATTGTATATTGGAGATGTTCCTAAATTCCCACCTCGAGTTATGCCATACTTAAATGATAAATAGGATTCAATTTTATCCATATCTGCAGGAGTTATGGCAGTTGAATAAGTAATGACTTCTGGAATATTATTACTGCAATACTCTGCATTTGGTGGATTTGCACCTAAGTAATAACCCACTGAAACTGCAGGATTATAGGTCGAATTATTACAAATAGAACATGTTAATGTTAATGCTGAATTATAGCGCATTTTTTGATTTATTCCTGCACCAATACAAGATAATTCTCGAGCGGCAGAAACGGAATACTCTGTAGAAGGCGTAAAATCAAATGTATATCCGGTTATTCCATTGTTAGAAGTTTGTACTCTGAAATTTGGTTTAAATTGATATCGGATGTTTGTACCAAAACGATAAGAAATAGCTGTACCAATTGTTCCGTCTCCAATGTAAATAAATGAACCAACTGCACCAACTAAATCATAAGGCAATGTCAAATTGCTTAGAAAAGTTTGATTCGCTGCAATAAAACCCGCATAAGGCATATAACTAAAGCTTTTATAATTAATGGCCCCAGAATTAAATGTGGGTCGCTTTATTGCAACTGTTTGAGAAATACTGAAACTAGACGTACTTCCACTTCCTCCCCAAACAGATATTGGACTTCCAACAACCGTCAAAGCATTGTCAATTTTAAACCAACTGGTCAAACCTGCCGAAACACCTCCAGGACTTTGAGCAAACAGTGAAACAGTTACAAATCCAAAACAAACTATTAAAACGGAATTTCTTAATCTCATTTTTCTTAATTTTTAAAAATTAATT
>CAIYSA010000467.1 GCA_903928655.1 uncultured Bacteroidota bacterium | reverse complement strand
TTTACAAAATGATTTTGAAATTAGGAGTGAAATCAACGGTAAAGTGTTTAATATTCTAAAAGAAAAAGGTGAACTAATAAACCCACAAAGCCCTATAGCGGTTATAGGTGCTGCAGGAAAGTTTATTTTAGCACTACAGGTAGATGAATATGATATTAGCAATATTAGCATTGGACAACACCTTTTTTATAAACTAGATAGTTATAAAGGTAAAGTGTTCGAAGCCGTCATTAAAAAAATAAATCCAATCATGAACGAAAGATCAAAATCTTTTGATGTGGAAGCTGATTTAATTACCCAACCAACAAATTTATATCCAAATTTAACAACCGAAGCCAATATAGTTATTCAAAAAAAATCAAATGCCTTGTTGATACCCCGTAATTTTATGCTCAACGATAGCCAAGTGTTGCTTGCTAATAAAAATATCATAAGCATTCAAACTGGATTAAAAGATTACGATAAAGTAGAGGTGCTTTCTGGTTTAAAAAAAGGAGATGTTATTTTAAAACCATTAAAATAAATGTCAAATCTTTTAATAAAAATTGCTAAAGAACTATTGCTTGCAAGATGGAAGCAAACGCTAGTAGCTGCAATAGGCGTTACTTTCAGCATTTCCATGTTTGTAACCCTACTTAGCTTTATGAACGGCTTAAATGATTTGTTAGATGGTTTAATTTTAAATAGAACTGCACATGTTCGTATTTATAATGAAGTTAAACCGAGTAAAAAACAAGTAATTAATTTAAGTAATCAATATAAAGACAGCTACAATTTCATTAATTCTGTTAAATCGAGTAGCAGTCGTCAATCTATCTATAATACAGTAGCCATATTCGAAACTTTAAATAAAGACCCCCGCATTTTAGGTTACGCACCAAAAATAAACGCGCAAGTATTTTTTACTTATGGCACCTTGGCCATAACCGGAAGCATTAATGGTATTGAAGTAGCTGCAGAAAGCAAACTGTTTTCTTTTAAAGACTATGTGACTGCTGGCAAAGCAATAGATTTAAAAAATGTACCAAACAGTATTATTCTTGGTAAAGGACTCGCAGAAAAACTCATGGCGAACATTGGCGATGTTGTACAAATAAATACAACCGACGGAAACCTAATGCCTTTAAAGGTAGTAGGGGTTTTTCAATCGGGTCTCAAAGATTTAGATTTGGTACAAAGCTATACCTCAGTTGCTACTGCTCAAAAATTAATGGGTAAGTCGAATAATTACTTAACCGACATACAAGTAAAACTAAAAGATATTAATCAAGCACCAAAAATTGCCAAAGAATATGCATTACTCTTTGATTGCGATGCAGAAGATATTCAAACAGCTAACTCGCAATTTGAAACAGGCAGCACCGTTAGAACCATTATCTCTTATGCAGTTGGCGTAGTACTATTAATAGTTGCTGGGTTTGGTATATTTAATATTTTGAATATGTTGATTTACGAAAAAATGGATACGATAGCCATTTTAAAAGCAACAGGATTTTCTGGAATGGATGTGAAGAAAATATTTATTTATATTGCCTTAAGCATTGGTATTTTTGGGGGTTTATTTGGAATTATATTTGGATTTGGATTTTCTGTAATCATAGATAACATACCTTTCAATACCCCATCTTTACCAACTATTAAAACATTTCCGATTAATTATAAATCTACTTATTATATCATTGGAATTATTTTTTCAATGGTGACCACTTATTTGGCCGGTTTTTTCCCTGCCAGAAAAGCGAGCAAAATAGACCCTGTCACGATCATTAGAGGTAAATAATATGTCAGAAATAATTTTATCAGCTAAAGATATTCAAAAAAGTTTTCATGACCCGGTAGATGTAAAAATTTTATCGGACATCACTTTTGAAATTAATAAAGGAGAATTTGTATCTGTGATTGGGAAGTCTGGCTGCGGAAAATCAACTTTGTTGTATATCCTATCTACTATGGATACGGAGTACCAAGGCGACTTATTTATCAACGGTCAATTAATGAGAAATAAAAAAGAAAGCGAATTAGCAATTGTAAGAAATGAATACATTGGATTTGTTTTTCAATTTCATTACTTATTAAATGAATTTAATGTATTAGAAAATGTGATGTTACCC
>CAIYSA010000466.1 GCA_903928655.1 uncultured Bacteroidota bacterium | reverse complement strand
TTAAATTTTATAAAAATAACTGGTAGTGAAAATGCAAACAGAATTACAAAGCTAACATACTTAAATGTGGCATTTAATGGAATAAACTGGTATAATAAAATAAATGAAAGAATAAAGCCATAAGTAATATTTTGAATCAAACTTGATACTGATTTATTTCGGAGATAGAGATAAAAACGAAAGGCTAATAATCCAAAAATAAAAAACATAAATTCAAAAGGAAAAAACCGATAAGTCCAAGGATCGAAATCATATCCTTTATGATACATGAATAATCTAAATAAAAATGAAGCAATTGCCATACAAATTAAAAAATAATTTTTTAATCTCACCAAAAATGGCACTAATAAATAAAACATTATTTCCATTCCAATAGTCCATGCTTGCGGAACAACTGAAAATATTGATAAAGACAAATTTGTAGTTCTAAAATCCTTTACAAATTCATAATGCCCATCGCTGCTGAATCCTAAAAATAAAAACACATCTTGAAAAATTAAAAAAATATCAGAAAAAATAACTACTAACACCGAAGAAAAACTCAAATTGGAAAAGTGATTGTTGAATTTTTCAAAAAACAAACTAGAATTTTGTTCAGAAAAATTATACCAAATAATAGATGTAATTATCATACATAAAACAACCATCCAATATGTTGGAAGCAATCTCAAAAAACGATTAGATATAAATAATTTATAATCAGAAAGTTTATATTTTTCCTCCAAAATAAGCCCCATGTAAAACCCAGAAACGATATAAAAACACTGCACAGCTATTACGCTACCAGTTAAAGTTAATCCAAATAAATCAACTTCATGACTCAATAAAACGGTTATTGCTAATAAAAATCTAATAATCCCCATCAGCCAAAAAATTTATCTAAATAATATTTTACCCTATTTTTATTTGCTTCTTTAGCATTAAACTTCTGACGATATGCATGAATCTCGGCTAAATTTAAAAAGGAATAATTCTTATTAATCCAATCTTTTTGACTCACATTTTCCCGAACAAATAATTTATATTTTTTTTCTACTAATCCTTGATAGTGAAACAAAATAAGTCGTCCTAAATGTTCTGGTTTTAAATCAGAACAATTATAATTTCCGAAGTAATACAAATGTTGGTAAGCCGAAAACATTTCGTTTGTATTTTTTTTAACCACCGTATCTTCTATCATATTTTTATATTTATGAGCAGGATGCAAATGAACTGTACATTCGGAAAATAAACTAGGAAACAACATGTGGCTACCTGTTAAACCAATGCAAATTAAACTTGTATCAAACAATTGATTGTATTTAAAATCAACGTCCTTATTAAATTTAGATATTCGTTCATCGGTTATCCAGCTTGGAAATTGCTGCTTATCCAAATCTCCCACAACATAAAATTGAATACTTTCATTCACAAATTTTTTCAGAAAAGAGAACAAAGCTACGCAATTTTTCAGTTGACTTTTCCCATTCCACATTCTAAAATAATCAGAACGGTAATAAAAAATGATTTTATCTTTTACAGAACTAACAGGCGAATCATTTTGCATCAAATTCAAATTTTCTATTAAAATAGACTTATCAAATGAATCATACGTTTCAACAGACTCAATAAAAACCTCATTGTATTGACGTGTAATTTTATCAATTTCATTATTTAAAACAAAACATTCTTGCATCTGAGTAAATGAATAATCAATAATTAAACAATTTACCCCAGCCTTTTTTATAATAAAATGGCTTAATGCTTTTGGAATGATTAATAAAAAATCAAATGAATTATCCTGATTATGAATATAATTAACTGCATAAAATAATTTCAACAATGAATGCCCAAAACAGTTGTCCAAACAATTTAAAACAATCAGTTTATCAGTTAATTTATTTTGTTCTATTGAACATTTATCCGAAGTAACGAAATTATTCTCTTTAAAGTTTTCGTAAAAAACCGTATTAAAAAAATTTAATTCACCGGTAAATATTTGTTTGTCAACTAAACCAAATTTAAGCGGAAAGTGCCTTGAATGACCAAAAGGTAGCAATTCAATATTTTTTGAAGAATCACTAATTGAAGCTTCAAAATAAGAACTTATGATATAATTTTTATTATAGACAATCATTCTTATCCTAATCGATCACTTATTTTTCTCCTACTTTTTGTAGCTACCAAGTTTTTATATTTCAAGTAACTTATGCCTTCTGGTTCAGGAACTAAAGAATTTGTTTCGGCATTATAATGAAACAATTCATAACCAAATCCTATAATTTTAGCATATAATTGAGCACAGGTAAAGCCAGCATTTTCGGCGTTTGATTCGGTAAACTCAACTACTAAATCAGGGGCATTTTCCGCAGATAAAGTTTTTGTTGCTCCAGTTAATAAAGAAATTTCAAAACCTTCCACATCAATTTTAATAATTTGAATCTTACCTTGCAAATTATGTTTTTCAACATATGAATCCAATGTTAAACAATTAACAGTTTCTGTAATATAATTTAACCCCTTTGAAGGTTTGACGATAGAATTAAATGCATCATATCCTTCTTCTGAAAGATGAAAACTAATAGTTCCATCTTTATCAGAAACTGCTAATTGGTTTAAAAGTACATTATTCAGTTTATTTGATTTTACATTTTGCTCTAACCAATTGAATGTTTGTGGCGACGGTTCAAATGCATGAACACTTCCCGAATTTCCAACAAACTCAGAACAAATTAGCGTAAACAAACCAACATTTGCGCCAATATCAAAAACAACATCATCCTTTTTAAGATATTTTTTAA
>CAIYSA010000465.1 GCA_903928655.1 uncultured Bacteroidota bacterium | reverse complement strand
TAATTATTATTATTAAATACATAGTTTTCTGAGTATTTTCTCCATCTGTCACTTTCAAATTCTGCAACAACAGAAAAAGGTTTTACAAATGAAACAGTATCTAAATTATGTTTAATGTCTATTTTAATATTGTTTTTACCTAGGCCACTAAAAACATAATATCCATCATCTTTTAAAATATATGGTGAAAACATTCCCCAATTTTGCTCAAGGCGAAACATATTTCCGAATCTAATTAAACTAATATTAAGTGTATATGGAAAAGTTTTTAAAGCGCCTAAATTTAGCATAAGGCAATAAAAAATCACAAATGCCAGAAAAATAGTTTTTAAAGAAAAAATGAATTCGAAAATAAAACTTGATTTTTGATGATTGGTTTCTATTTTTTTAATTGCCCTTGGTTTAATAAATTTTAATTCTAACCAATCCATTAAGGCACTTGGCAATAATCCAACTAATGTAACCAAACCAATAATAAAAAACAGGCCAACATATATGTTTATAGAAATTCCCAAATGTAAAAGTGCGATACAAATTACACCAAAAAGTCGAATGTTTTTAGGAAATGGTAATAAAAACAATATTGGTGCAATGAGCTCTATATAATAAACAATAAGCGTTAATACTTTCAAAAGATTAGGGAATTGGTATAAAAATGTCCCAAATGCTAATCGTATTTGATCTAAACTAAGAGCATAATATAATGCAGTTCCTTCTGTTCGCCATTCTGGAGAAGTTTTTAGTAATGCAGAAAAGAAATAAACCGAAAAAATTAAAAGCATATATCCAATATTTGCAATCGAAAAATACTTATTTGAATATGTACTTTCCTTTTTTATCGAATACCTTTCTCCCCAAGGTAAAAATATTCCCCATAATAAAGCAAGCCTAAGTAAATCATCTCCTCCTTGTAAAATAAATGGATTTCTATTTTGTAAGGAAACTAAAAATACCCAACAAATAAAAGTGAATACTCGTGTTTTATAACCAATTAATAAAACAAATGCGCATACTGCATTTAAAATAAATAATATTATTTGCCACCATAATTCACCATTTAATGCGTGGAATGAAAAATACATTTCATTCCAATTATATAATTTTAATATGGAAAGTGGCAGAATTCCTTCGTCTGTAAAAAAAGCTATTATTGATAACGAACGAATAATTAAATCAATCAAGATAATTAAAGCAATTCCAATTCTCATACAAGCTAAGGCTCTTAAATCTAAAGAATATGAATTCTTTAGAAATTTTATTAGATTATTTATTGCTTTTTTTAATTTCACTGATAATAGTTTTGCTCTTCTGAAAATATAAATGTAAATAATTTTGTCTTTGTTTTTTTATGATAATAAACATATTCATTTTTATGAATATGTTTACGAGCATTTTAAAAAATCACACAAAAAAAGCATTCGTTTTAACGAATGCTTTTAAATTAAATTTATAGAGTTTAGTGTGTTACAAACAACCTACTTGCCCACTAACTGTAACAACAGGAAAAGATCCCATTGTTTGCGAACAAGCAATACCTGAAAAACTTGCTATTATACCTGTTCCAGAAGTAGTTACGGTAACCGTTCCAGAATTTGAATACCAAATACTACCAGTAGGTTGACCAGGAGGATTAGTTACAGTCATAAAACATTTTGTAGGACCACTAGTTAATAATGAATTAGAATTAACTAATTGGTAAGTTCCAGCTGTTGGTGTAACTGAAAAACAAACTGAAATTGTTGTCCCTGTGCTACTATTTGTTATAGTTAAACACGTTTGACCAGCAACACAATTTGAACTTGCCCAAGATCCTATGGTTCCAATTCCTGTCATGCTTGAGTTTTGCATAGCAACAGATGTTGTTGAAATAGTACCTGTTGTAGTTACATTTGTAATATTTGGATTATTACCAGTTCCGGTAGCGGCTTCATCCTTATATGTTGGTGTAATTGCAGAACTATCATTTTTCTTTTTACAAGAAATGAAAATGACACTTCCAATTACTAATACCGTTAATGCTGATAAAATGATTTTTTTCATTTTTTTAGTTTTTTATTATTTCAAATTTAATGGTTTATATTTTAATTTCCAAACACTTACACTCATTAATAAGTAATATTCAGTAGTTAATAAAAGGTTTTGCCTTGTTTAACCATATTTTTTAATAAAATACAAATCCTATATCTATCTTCTTGATAAAGATTATATAAATCGTTTAATGTTTCTTCAACTTTTGCTAATCCTATTTCATCAGCCCATTTTAATAATCCTTTTGGGTAATTTACTCCTTTTGTCATTGCTAAATCAACGTCATTTACACTAGCAATTCCTAAATATGTAGTATCACAAGCTTCATTAATTAGCATACAAATAATTCTATTTAAAATATATTTTCCTAATGCAACGTCTTTGTTAGGTAATGCTTGAATTGCACCTTCTTTGTAATCATAAAAGCCTTTACCAGTTTTTTTACCTAAAAATTTAGCTTCTAATAAGCGTTTTTGAGAAAGTGATGGTTTAAAACGTGGGTCAAAATAAAATTGTGTCCAAACAGTTTCTGTAACAACATAATTTACATCATGACCAATTAAATCCATTAACTCAAATGGTCCCATTTTAAAACCACCAAATTCTTTCATTGCCCAATCAATGGTTGCTATATCTGCAATTTGTTCTTCATAAATCCTCAAAGCTTCACTATAAAAAGGGCGGGCAACTCTGTTTACAATGAATCCTGGCGTATCTT
>CAIYSA010000464.1 GCA_903928655.1 uncultured Bacteroidota bacterium | reverse complement strand
GGTGGAATGACAGGTGGAGTTTCTGCTACAGCACAAACTACAATTAATGGCACATTAACCAATCCAACTAATGTTGTTCAAACGGCAACTTACACGGTAACGCCAACTTCGGGTTCTGCAGGAAATTGTGTAGGAGAAACTTTTACAGTAACAATAACAGTTAATCCAAAACCATTTGTTAGCACAAGAACGGAGACTATTTGTAGTGGTGCAACGTTTACTACCTCTCCGGTAAATAATTTACCAGATGCAACTACAATAGTTCCATCAGGAACAACCTATACTTGGGCTATTAGTACTAATGCAAGTGTATCTGGTCAGAGCGCTCAAGCTTCACCACAAACTAACATTAGTCAAACGCTAACGAATTTAACTAATATATTGGAGCTCGGATAGGTGTTCTTGAAAATCAGCTCTTAAATCTTCGTGCATGCCGGCAATCAGTTTTTCGATTCGTTTAACTTGATTGCTATATAAATTCTGCAATGCAATATTACTGTTTAAAGAAATGCCTGTAGCTAAAATTTGTTGGCAAAAATAACTGGTTAAAATAATTTCTGTACTTGCTAAACCTGCGTATTTAGCATATTTGCGAACATGTTTAAGCGCTTTTCTAATTGTTTTTTTTGCCAAATAACTATTTGTGGTATTGATTTGATCGAATATCAATGCAATTTCTTCTTTGGCATTTTCGATGAATTGCGTTTCGTTACTTGCTTCAAAAAGTAAATAGTTCAACAATTCTTTATTCTCTTTTTTATACTTCCCTAATTTTAAACAAAGGGCAATTAATTCGGCTTCATTTAAAAAGCCTAATTCTTTTTTGATTTCGTTAATTGATGCACTTTTTAAACCCATTACCTTTTTTTATAACCGCGTTTGGCGGCATCTTTAGGTTCAAAATGAGAAGGTTTTTGTTTTTTTTCTGCTCTATCTGCGGCTCTTTTATCTTTGGCTGCAAAGTCTGTAGGGCCTGCGTTTGCTTTGTTTTTTCTTTCGCCAAAAAATGCTTTGGCTGTTTTTTTCTTTCCTTCCGAAAAGTCATTTGCAGCATTGTCTTTTTTACTTTCTTTATAAGGAATATCGTTGGTAGATTGAGATAATAAAGTGGCCAAAACTTCTACTTCTTGAAAAGTTAAATTTCTTAACTGACCTAATTTTAAATCTCCTAATTGAATATTCATTACCCGAATGCGTTTCAATGTTTTTACATCGTATTCCAATGTGGCACACATTCTGCGTATCTGACGGTTCAAGCCTTGCGTTAAAATAATTCTGAATTTTTTAGAACCTTCTTGTTTAACAAAACATGGAAGGGTAGTGGTACTTGGCCCAATGGCTAAACCCTTAGACATTCTATTGATAAAATCTTGCGTGATGGGTTTGTCCACACTCACAATATATTCTTTTTCGTGCTGATTTTCGGCACGCAAAATTTTATTGACTACATCGCCATCGTTGGTTAAAAGAATTAAACCTTCGGAGTCTTTATCTAATCTGCCAATTGGAAAAATTCTTTGG
>CAIYSA010000463.1 GCA_903928655.1 uncultured Bacteroidota bacterium | reverse complement strand
TTTCCTTGGTGTATTAAAAAATGTTTTTATTGTGATTTTAATTCTTATACAATAAATAAAAATGGTCAATTAGCTAAAGGAATATATTTAATTAATTTAGAAATCAATAATAACCTTATTACTAAAAAATTAATTATACAATAATTTATTTTAAAAAATAAAAGAGGTTACTATTGTAACCTCTTTTTTTGTGAAATAAAATCTAATTTTAGCTACCTTTATGGTTCAAAATGATGAAAAAAATTAAGACTATTTTTTTAAGAACCCTTTTAGTTTTCGTGGTTATTCTTTTAGGTTTAGCAATCTATTTATATTTTGCAATAAAAATAGAAATACCGTCTATAAAAAATGACACAACTTTAAATTGGACACGAGAAACTATTTCGCCTAACTTTTATAAGGTAAACAATAACTGGCTAAAACAAAATGAAAGTGGGTTATGGGAACTATATGTTGAAGGAGATGGTTATGAAAGAGGTATCGCTAATGGAATGCTTACCAAAGAATTGCATGAATTTCAGGAAGATGTATTTATTAATCAAATTAAAATTTTGGTGCCAAATATTAGTTATTTAAAATTTCTAAAATACTTTGTAGGTTATTTTAACAGGCATTTACCCGAAAATATTACTGAAGAATATAAACAAGAAATATGGAAATAATAATGAAGCAATTGAAAATTTTAAAAAAGCAATTTGAATTCAGTGCAATGTTCCGGAAAAACAAAAAAGGGTGCTCGTTGTAAAAATTTGACAAAAAATATAAGTGGCAAATGTTATTTACATGAATAAATAAAAAGAGTAGGCAACGATGCACTTTTCCTTCCGAACTCCTAAGTAAATTAATGCCAAAAATTTCTCGCTTGGTTTGGTTGATTTAAAACCTTATTTATAGTTCGACCTAATCTGTTTAAAAAATAGTTATATTTCTAAAAAAAGTTCAAATAGATAAATTTAAAATTTATCTATTATTAAATTCAGTTTATTAACGATAAGGTTATTTTTTATTTCGTAAAAAAACTATCTCTTCTTTTAATTCAGAGATTAATCTTTCATATAAATCTTTCGAATCTTCACTGTTATTAGTGAAAACCATTTTGGTTGCAGCGTTTCCGCCTTTTTGATTATAGTTTTGCTGCAAATAAGTATTTTCTTCGCCTAATAATGTTATAAGTTCTACATCAAGAATTTTACAAAGGTCTTTTAATCTATAAAGAGCCATTGTGTCTGGATTTTTTTCCATTTGAGAATAAGCTTGCTGTGTAACTTTTAATTTTTTAGCGATGTAATCTTGGCTAAAGTTTTTGCTTTCTCTTATTAACCGGATATTGTCCGAAACTGATTTTTTCATTTTATAAATTTACAATTAAATATTGTTATTTACAAATTACATTTGTATGTATTCATGTAATTTTGTTTAAATTTTAATAACATAACAAAACTAATATGAATTTTTTAAAAAAACAATTTGACGCCTTAATTTATCTTTTTATAGGGCCATTTACTATTTTATATATAACTCCATTATTTTTTAGAAAGTTAGAATCAAATTTTTTTATTCTTCCTAAATATGATCTTTTAGTTATAATAGGCGTAATTTTTATGAATTTTGGTGCTGTCCTGGCAATTATTTGTAGTCTTATGATGTTTATAAATAAATATGGTTCGGCTATACCATTTGTTAAACCTACCAAATTAGTAAATATGGGACCATATAAATTAGTAAGGCATCCAATGATGTGGGCATTATTTTTTGTTTTAATAGGTGAAAGTTTAGCTTATAGTTCCTTATTTACTGTTGGATGGTTAGTTATATGGGCTAGGTTTTCGTATATATATATACATAATTATGAAGAGCCATTTCTGAATAGACACTTTGGGCAAGAATACATTGATTATACTAAAAAAGTTCCTAGATGGATTCCATTTACTAAGCCAAACTAGGACTTTATTTTATCAAAAGTGAAAATAATTTTTTATATAAAAACCTTTAAATGATTTTTTTTAGTAGTATATAATTGTGATTTATGTTAAATTTACGATTATGTCTCCTAGATTTCTTAAAAAATTATTTAAAATTGGATTAGTATTCACTTTACTAATTCTCGTAATTTTAATCTATTTTATCATCGCCATTCAAATTGAGGTTCCTCAAATAAAAAATGATAAAACCCTTAATTGGAAGAGAGAAAAAATAAGCGAAGATTTTTATAAAGTAAACCAAAATTGGTTAAAGCATAGCAAAAGTGGTTTGTGGGAATTATATGTAGAAGGTGATGGTTATGAGCGTGGTATTGCTAATGGTATGCTTACTAAAGAACTTAGTACTTTTCAAGAAGAAGCCTTTTTTCGTCAGATACAATTATTAGTACCGAATTTAAATTATTTAAAATTCTTAAAGTATTTTGTTGGATATTTTAATCGTCATTTACCTGACCATATTACCGAAGAATACAAAGAAGAAATTTTAGGGATCTCTAAATACGCGAGTGATGAATATGATTTTATCGCTCCAAAATATCATCGCATCCTAAATTATCATGGGGCACATGATATTGGGCATGCTTTGCAAGATAAGAACATGACAGTTGGTTGCACGTCTTTTTCTGTTTGGGATAAAAAAAGTGCTGATGGTAAATTATTAGTGGGACGTAATTTTGATTTTTATAGCGGTGATGATTTTGCGAAAAATAAAATCGTTCAATTTACAAATCCAAAAACAGGTTACAAGTTTGCGACTGTAACATGGAGTGGTTTTATAGGCGCTTGTAGCGGAATGAATGTAAAAGGATTAACCGTAACGATAAATGCAGCAAAAAGTTCAATACCAACCGATGCAGCAACGCCAATTGCATTATTAGCAAGGGAAATTTTACAATATGCTAAAAATATAAATGAAGCCATTGCAATTGCAAAAAAAAGAAATGTTTTTGTTTCAGAAAGTATATTAATTGGAAGTGCTTTTGATAATAAAACAATTAGTATTGAAAAAACTCCAACTAAAATGGATATTTACGAAGTTCCAAATTCAAACGAAATTATTTGTCCGAATCATTATCAAGGCAATGATTTAAAAAATGATGCCGAAAATCTCACAAACCAAATAGAGAGTTCCTCACTTTATAGACAAATAAGATTAAAACAATTATTAGGAAAAAGCAAAACCATTAACTATTTAAATGCCGCGAGTATTTTACGAAATCAAAAAGGAATAAATAATAAAAATATTGGGCTAACTAATGAAAAGGGATTAAACCAATTATTAGCTCACCATGCTGTTATTTTTAAACCACAAGATAAACTTATGTGGATAAGCGCTAACCCTTTTCAGTGCGGAAAATTTATTTGTTACAATTTAGATAGTGTGTTTGCAAAAGCAAAATCTTTAAAAACGAACACCTCAATTAATATAGATTCACTAACGATTCCAGAGGATAGTTTCCTTTCTTCTAAAACGTATCAACAATTTTTAAGATTCAAACAAATAAAAAATTATATTATTTTTATTACAAATAAAACACATCAAGTAATATTACAAACTCCAATTGAAAATGCTTTTATAAACAGCAATCCTGAAAGTTATTATATGTATCAGATATTAGGAGACTACTATTCTTCACAAAATACTAATGAAAAAGCAATTCAGTATTATAAACAAGCTTTAACTAAAGAATGCGCAACTTTAAAAGAAGAAAATGCAATAAAAGAAAGTATGAATAAGTTAATTAATCAACATTAATTTACAATTCTTCTAATTTGAAAATTTTATCTGCACGAATTCCTTTTTCTGTTTGAATTACATTACAACATTCATTTATAGGATCATGTTCAAAAAATAAAGTCCAATTATTTTTTGCGGCTTCATGCAAAATATATTTTTTTTCTTGCATTGTATTTAAAGGTCGCACATCATAACCCATTACATATGGCAATGGTAAATGCCCAACAGATGGAATTAAATCGGCCATAAATGCAATTGTTGTATCCTTGTATTTTATAAGTGGTAACAACATAGATTCAGTATGTCCATTAGCTTCATACATATTAAAATCAGTCATAAATTCCTTTGATGAATCAATAAATTGTAACTGCCCACTTTCTTGTATAGGTAAAATATTATCAGATAAAAAACTTGCTTTTTCTCTCGGATTTGGATTCACTGCCCAATCCCAATGTTTTTTGGCACACCAATAAGTTGCATTTTTGAATGCTGGTTTCAATTTAGTTCTGTCGGAATTGTATTCAATACTACCACCACAATGGTCGAAATGCAAGTGTGTTAAAAAAACATCAGTAATATCATCTTTGTAAAAACCGTATTTAGCTAATGATAAATCTAAAGTATCGTTACCATGCAAAAAATAATAACCGAAAAATTTATCATTTTGTTTATTCCCCATACCGTTATCAATTAGTATTAATCGATTTCCATCTTTTACTAATAAACAACGCATTGCCCAACTACACATATTATTTTCGTCTGCTGGGTTTAGTCGTTGCCAAATACTCTTAGGAACTACGCCAAACATTGCTCCACCATCTAATTTAAAATGTCCTGTGTTGATACTAAATAATTCCATGATATATTGTTTTAATAAGGGTTAAACTTAATTTTATTTTCGCTTAATTCTAAATTCGGAAAAGGTATTTTAATAATATTAATAATAGAAAATAGTGATTTTAAAACTTTTGATTTTGTTTTTATTCGGGTCAAATCGGCATCGAGTGAAAAATAAAATTGCCGATAACGATCAAAATTAATTACATTTCCGTTTTCATCAACTACTAATAAATTATTGTAATGAGCATTTAACATTCCGTTTGCTCCATAACCAAATGCAACATTTAACCATTTTGGAAATTTTTTTTCGTGCTTCATAAATGATGAAAGATTAACACTTAACCAATACGTTTGCCCATTATAATCTTTTAAAACCCTTTCACTTAAACTCATCCCTAATAATGAAGTGTTGTATTGAGCATAACCCGAACTTCTAAACATAAATTTAAACTGAATTCGTTGTTCTTTCCAAGCAATTTTTTGACCGATAGCCATTCCTGTTCCTAGTAAATTAGCAGCCATATCGCCCCAACTAAAACCCCATCCATCACTGAAACCATCCATCATTTCAACAGCTGCTAGGTATGTAAAACCACTAAAACCACCAATTAAAATTTGTTTTTTTTTAGAATAACCAGCCCAATTCATTGCGTCCATCATTAAGCGTGCTGTTTGGTAATTTGAAAATGCGTGTCCACATTTATCAAGCTGATACCATTCATTAATATCATTAAACAAATGGAAATCGGAAGTGTTATATTTTTTATACCAAGCTTGATTTA
>CAIYSA010000462.1 GCA_903928655.1 uncultured Bacteroidota bacterium | reverse complement strand
GTTTAATTACCTTTTTTGGTAATATGTTTTCTCAAATTGGTTTACAAACTTATTCTACTTCTGGTAGCTTTGTTTTTACAGTTCCAGTTGGAATAACTTCATTAACTGTTGAAGTTGTTGGTGCTGGTGGTTCTGGTGGAGGCAATGGCAGCGGCGGCGGCGGCGGCGGTGGTTATGCAATTGGAGTTTATAGTGTAGTGCCTGGTGCAACTCATACTATAAATGTTGGTTCAGGTGGTTTAGGTTCAGGATTAGGTACAACAAGCATGAGTGGTTTATTATATGCAACGGGTGGTGGTAATGGTACTTCTGTTCCAAATCCTGGTATTGGTGGCGGCGGTACAGGTGGTGTTGGAACAGGAGGCACAATAGCTAATCGCACAGGAGGAATTGGAGGCGGTGGTTATTATACATACTTCGGTGGCGGTGGCGGTGGAGCTGCAGGCTCTTTAAGTAATGGAGCTAATGGTGGTAACACGATTGCTTGGACAGGTATTTGCTTAACTCCCGGAGGAACTGGCGGAACCTCTGGAGGTGCACCAGCCGGTAATGGCGGAAAAGGTGCTGGTTTTATAGATGGAAGTTGTACTGTATCTAATCCATCTGCTGCAGGTGCAATTTATGGAGCTGGTGGTGGTGGCGGAAATGGTAATGGTGGCGGGCCAGGAACTGGTGCTGTTGGTTATTGCAAAATTTCATGGAATACTTGTACTCCTCCTGTTGCACCAACAAATTCTACATCTCTAATAAATCAAACTATTTGTACTAATAATAGCACAACGTTAACTGCAATTGGAACAGGAACAGTAAATTGGTACGCTTCGGCAACATCAACTGTTGTTTTAGGCACAGGTTCAACTTTTACAACACCTATTCTTTCTGCAGGTACATATAGTTATTACGCTGCATCAACAAATACTTGCAGTCAAGGCCCTCGCACTTTAATTACTGTAACAGTAAATGCTTTACCAATTGTTACTGTAAATAGTGGCACTATTTGTTCGGGACAATCTTTTACAATGGTTCCTTCTGGTGCTATTACTTATTTTTATCCAGGAGGTTCAGCAGTGGTTTCACCAACTGTTAATACAAATTATAATGTTTATGGTACAAATGCAGCAGGGTGTACAAATTTTGCTGTTAGTTCTGTTACTGTTTATGCAAAGCCAACAATTACTGTAAATAGTGGCATTATTTGTTTAGGACAATCTTTTACAATGGTTCCTTCTGGTGCTCTTACCTATACTTATACAGGCGGTTCAGCGGTTGATTCACCAACTGTTAGTACACATTACAATGTTTATGGTACAAACGCAGCAGGGTGTTCAAATTTTGCAGTAAGTTCAGTTACAGTAAGTTCATGTGTTGGAGTACAAAATACGTTGGCAAATAATTTGAATAATTTTATTTATCCAAATCCAAATAATGGCCGATTTACAATAGAATTGAATGCAACAACTCAAGTTGTTATTACCAATATTTTGGGCGATGTTATTTTTAATTCAAATTTAAATTCAGGAAAACAAATACTTGATATACAAAATAAAGCTAATGGTATTTACTTTATTAAGTTTATTCAAAATGGTAAACAAGAATCAATAAAATTTATTAAAGAATAATGTTTTATTTTTTTATTTCTAACACCCACTTGAAATTCAGGTGGGTGTTTTTTTATTTGATAATCGCTAAATTTTCAATAAACTTGTATGTCAATTTAAACTAAATAATTAAAAGGTGCTTATACCAAAAAATAGAATTCCAGTTTTACAAATTGCTACCATAGGCATTTTACCTTCATTTCTTAAAAAGTTTATATACCGATTAAAAGGATATAAAATTAGCAAGAATGTATCGCTAGGTATTGGTTGTGTGGTAATTGGTAAAGACGTTGTAATTGGAGAAAATTCG
>CAIYSA010000461.1 GCA_903928655.1 uncultured Bacteroidota bacterium | reverse complement strand
TTCTAAAAAATATTAACTTATGCTTTTAGTTACTCATTTTATAAACTAATACTCTAAAAGTATCAGGTAATGCCTTTTTTGTAATAGGATCAAAATCAGCAACACTTAAATAAATTTTATGCGTCTTTTGATCTAAAGCTAAAGTTTTTGCTCGTACTTGAGTTGCCAAAGTTTGTATTAAAGTGTAATTGTTTGGACCATTTTGCATGTAAATACTTGTTGTCCCGTCCCCATTTGAACAAAATATTATTTTCAACTTTATATCATATGCTACAGCATCAACTCCGCTGCCTATAGGAAAAGTATTTAAAACCTTCCCTGAACGAACATCCACAACACTCATCCCTTTATTTTCTCTACAAACGGTAAATAATAACTGATTAGGAATATCCATTGTTAATCCAGTAGGGGCTCCACATGGTGCTAATGGAATTGTATTAACAATTTTAAAACTTTTTGTATCTATAACTTTGATAGAATTCTTATCTTCTAAATTACAATAAACTTTACCTAAGCCATCAGATACTGCAAATTCAGGAGCACCACCTAAATCTATTGTAGCAATTTCTTTTAATGTATTAATATCAATGACAGAAGCATTATTACTTGATCCATTAAATGCTAGTACTTTATTCGAGAAAACGTCATATATAATAGCATCTGGTTTTTCTCCATTTAATTTAATTGTAGTTTTAACCTCTAAAGTAGTTAAATCAAATACTGATACTTCATTTGATTTACCATCACTTATAAAACCAAGATTAGATTTTTGAACAATTGCAATACCATGATTGCCTTTTGTTCCTTTAATTGTTCCAATTAATTTTTCAGAATCTAAACTTATTACATGTACACTAGTGCCATGTGAAACATAAAGGTTTCTTTTTTCCTGATCAATAAATAAATAATCATAGCCATCATCTCCTTGTAATGATATTGTTTTTTCGAAACTATATTGAATTTTCTGAGCATCTAATTTATTAAAATTAATAAGTAAGGAGCCAAAAAGGATAATAATGTACTTTACATGTTTCATAGTATATTGTTTTTAAAAAACTGCTACATGTCTTTAAATGAAGTGAACAGTTTTGTTGTATAAAATTAAGATTTTATTTAAAAAATAGTTGTTTTTGCTCTTATTTTATCTATCGATCATTCAATTAATATTCTGCATTAAATTTGTTTTCAAGCATTTTATCTTTTAAAGCAGATTTGAATGAATAAGCTAACGTTATCATAAATGCCCTTGTATCAGATTTTTGAGAACGGTATATTGCAAAAGTAGAGGTTTGTGTATTGTAGCCACTTTTAAGTGTATTGAAGGCATCTACAATTATAAAATTCAATTTAAAATTAGTTTTACCTAATTTTTTTTGGAAGCCTAAGTCTACATTATACATTGAAAAAGTTTCACCCTGAGGTGTTGTTTTGGGAGATATATAATTCGCAATCACTTGAAGTTTGCTTGCGTTATTTAAGGTAAAATTATTTATTATTTTTCCACTCCAATTTGTTCCACTATTCACGCCGTCATTAATAATATTACTTCCATTAATTTGTTGTCTAAATAAAGTGGCACTTAAGTTGTAGTCATAAAAACGGGAAGGCTTTCCAATTACCATGGACTCAAGCCCATAATTATCCACACTTCCAATATTCATTGGCATATTTAAGATAGCCCCATTTGGTTGTTGAGTGTAGAATGATCTAATAGCATTTATAGAATGTCTAAAAAACAAGCTATTCGTAAAATTTAATTTAGTTGTTCCATTATTAAATGATAACTCATAAGCATTTATAATTTCTGGTTTTAAATTTGGATTTCCACTATGCGGGCTTAAAATATCGGTGATGTCTACAAAGGGGTTTAATTGACCTAGGCCTGGTCTGTTAATTCTTTTACCATAGCTAAGTTTAATACTTTCTTTTTGATTAAAATTATAGGCTAAATGTGCAGTGGGAAATAATTTCAAATAATTATTTGAAAAGCGAGTGCTTTGAGTATTTGTTTCTCCGTTATTATTAACTTGCTCGGCCCTTATACCCGTTGCATAATTCCAACTAGACTCTTTACCTTTTATATTACTGGTGTTATGGTATTGAAAATACAAGGCTTGAACCCCTTCATTGAAATTGAAAATATTACTTGCATTGTAGTTGGTAATGTAGGTATCGTGTATTTTGTCTGCCGATAAATAATCGGTTTTAATGGTTCTAAATAAACCTTTATATCCAGTTTCAATTACACCATTTTCTGAAGTGGGAATACTATAATCCAAACTAGCAATGGTGATTACGCCATCTTCATAGTTATGGGTAAGCTGAGTTTGTTTTGCTCCTATTTGATTTCCATCCAAATTCAACGCGGTAGTAAATATATCGGTATTTTGACGGCCCTTTTCAATAGAGGAACTAAGGCTAGCATTCAATGTTTTTTCTGAATTCTTATAAGTTTTTAAATAGTTCAATGCAAGCTCTGCTTCTTTTACTTTTTCGTATTCGTAGGAGTGTCTGTCGTTACTGCTTGTAAAGCCAGTATTCTTATTAAATAGCTTACTCAATAAATCCTCGTTATTATCCTGACTTTCCATATTGCCCATTGCTTCAAAAGAAAAGCTATTGTATTGATTTAAATTATAATCAAGGTTTAATTTTAAATTTTGAAGCTTTTCAACTCTTTCATCATTTCTTTTTTGGCCAATAAAATAATTATCAATTAAATTATAATTGGTTCGATTGCTTTCAATTTTTCTAGTTCTTCCAGCAAACCTATTATCATAGCCAAGTCCTAAATTCCATTTAGCTACTTTATTATTTAATATAAAAGAACTATTTACTCTGCCTTTTGCTCCAAGGCCAGTGCCCAAGGCAAGTGCACCATTGGTTCCAGATTGTTTGTTCTTTTTCAATTTAATATTAATGATACCACTTTCGGCATTCGCATCATATTTTGATGATGCATTATTTATTATTTCAATGCTTTCAATACTACTAGCCGCAATTTGATCGGTGTTGGCAATGCCAGAATTTCTACCATTAATTAAAATTAAGGGTGCCTTGCCTCTTAAAGTTATAGCTCCATCATTATCTACGGTTACAGTAGGAGTTGATTTCAGTATATCGGTGGCTGTGCCACCTATTTGGGTAATATTATTAGCTGTATTTATAACAAAACCTTCGGCAGTTTTTTCAATCATTTTTTTCTGCGCAGTAACCGTTACCTTGTTTAATTCACTGGCATCCTCTATTAAATTCAAATCTTTCAATTGAACCTCATTGTTAGATGCATTAATGACCGCATTTTTTGAAATGGGTAAAAAACCAACCATTTTAATTTTTACTAAGTACTTACCATAGTCAAGTTTGTCAAAACTAAACTTACCCAAACTATCGCTTGCTTCGTAAAAAAGTACTTTGTTAGAATCTTGAACATTTGAAATGGTTATAGTGGCAAATTCAATTGGCGTATTTTTGTTCAATAAATTACCAATAATCTTTCCTTGAGCAATTGACAATGTATTTATTCCAAAAAGGATAATTATAGCGATT
>CAIYSA010000460.1 GCA_903928655.1 uncultured Bacteroidota bacterium | reverse complement strand
TGAACCTCCTGAATAAGTATATGTGTTTGCTCCACTTGGCGAAAGTGTATAAGAACCTCCTGAACAAATTGCACCACTAGTTACCGAAACTGTTGGTTTTGCATTTACTGTAACTGTAACTGAAGTACGAGAAACTGAAGTACAACCAATAGCAGACCACATAAAATTAACCTCACCATTACCTGTTTTACCAACACTATTTACCTGGCTAGTACCAATATTATATGAGCCACCGCCACCACCAGCACGATAAGTACTAGCTAAAGTAACTTCTCCACCTGCACCGCCGCCGCTATAACCACCGCCGCCGCCGCCGCCTACTGCACCACATCTAGCATTACCGCCGCCACCGCCGCCATAACCACCATTAGCTGCTGTACCAACATTTCCTCCTCCAATTCCTGCAGCTCCACCACTCAAAGGATTTGTTCCGCCAGTAGAATTAAATGTACATCCATGAACAGTCCCTATATTTCCATTTGAAAGCCAACCTGCGCCACCACCAGCATAACCAGCATATCCAGAAGGTACAATACCTCCAGAGCCACCAGTTCCGTTACCCATTGACATTGTAAATCCAAGATTTCCTGAAGCAGCAATTGATGCATTTACTCCATTTTGACCAGCAGATAAAACATCATCTCTACCAGCGCCGCCGCCGCCGCCAGCAGCACTCAAAAGTGTACTTCCTACACTCGTCCAAACAAATGAACCGCCGCCGCCGCCGCCAACATATTGCGCTGTAACACCTTGTCCACCAACCATTACACTTAAAACTTGACCAGGAGTAACTGTAAAATTACCTGACATAATAGCGCCTGTACCACCAGTAGTACCGGGGTTAACAGTTTGGTTTCCACCTTGTGCTCCCATTGTAATTATTGTTAAAGAGGTAACGCCCGCAGGAACTGTGAATGATTGCAAAGATCCAGTATAACTTAATGTTTGAGTAGTAGTAGCACCTATCCCAAATGATTCTGCATAATATGTTGTAGTAACAGTTGGGCTAATTGCAAAATTAGCGGCACTCACACTTGTTCCTACCGAAACACCACCAACAGGAACTGTAAACCAATTGATTGATGAACCTAATGCTGTAGCATTTAAAGATGTTGTTGAACCTGCACAAATAACGCTTGGCGTTGCCGAAACCAAAGTTGGCGTGGGGCATTGTGCACTTGCCGAATTAATTGCAAGAGCAATCAAACCAGAAGAAAATAATTTGTAGTTTTTTTTCATGTGTTTTTGTGTTTGAAAATTTAAAGCAATTTACAAAAAAAACTATAAAAACAAAAAAAGTGATAAAACTTATTAAAAGGATATTAATACGTTTTATAAGGTTTTAGATTATTATAAAAACCATAAAACAATTCTTAAATTTTTCAGAACTATTATTTTATTATATTTTAAAGGTGTTAATAAAATCAATTTATACAGAGCGTTTATAATTTTATATTTATAAACTTAATTATACAAAAATGACAGAAACTTCTCTTTACATAAAAATAGCCACCGAACTTAGTGTTGATGTTAAACAAGTAAAAGCAACTATAGAATTACTTGATGAGGGCGCAACCGTACCATTTATTTCTCGATACAGAAAAGAAGTTACTGGAAGTTTGGATGAAGTGCAGGTAATTACCATTAAAAATGAAATTGAACGTTTACGACAATTAGAACAAAGAAGAGAAAGCATTTTAAAATCTATATCAGGCCAAGGCAAATTAACAGAAGACCTAGAACAAAAAATAAATGCAGCAGAGTTACTTTCAACTCTTGAAGATTTATATTTACCATTTAAACCACGCCGAAGAACCAAAGCAACTATTGCTCGTGAAAAAGGTTTAGAGCCATTAGCAACTATTATTTTAAGTCAACAAACTGGAAATTTATTTCAAGAGGCATTGTCATTTGTAAATAAAGAACTCGAAGTTAATAGCCCTGATGAAGCGTTACACGGAGCTCGCGATATTATTTCGGAAATTATAAGTGAAGATGCAATGGTTAGAGAAGGAATGTGTGTGCTATTTAAAAACAGTGCTATTATAAAAACAAAAGTTATTAGAGGAAAAGAAGAGGCCGGACAAAAATTTGAAGATTATTTTGAGTGGGAAGAAAAATTAATGACTTGTCCAAGCCATAGAATGTTAGCAATGCGCCGTGGAGAAAAAGAAGATTTTTTAATTTTAGATATTGTTATTGATGATGAAATTGCAAACGACCAAATCAAAAAACAATTTATAAAATCAAAAGGTGAGTGTGCTGAACAAATTTCATTAGCTATTGAAGATGGATACAAACGTTTGTTGCAACCAAGCATTGAAGCTGAAATGCGTTTAATGACAAAACAAACGGCCGACGAAAAAGCGATTCAAGTATTTGCAGATAATTTACGAGAACTTTTATTAGCTTCTCCTTTGGGACAAAAATCAATCCTTGCTTTAGACCCTGGTTTTAGAAGTGGTTGCAAGGTTGTTGCATTAGATGCACAAGGTAAATTATTAGAAGAAACTGTTATTTATCCTCACGAACCACAACGCAGAGTTACAGAATCGCAACACGTTGTTTTAGCTTTTTGCGCTAAACATGGCATAGAAGCAATAGCCATTGGTAATGGAACTGCATCAAGAGAAACGGAACAATTTATTAGAAGCATTGATGTATTACCAAAATCAATTCCTGTAATTATGGTAAGTGAATCTGGTGCATCCATATATTCAGCATCTGATGTAGCTCGTGAAGAATTTCCTGATTATGATTTAACTGTGCGTGGAGCAGTTTCTATTGGTAGGAGATTAGCTGATCCCTTAGCTGAATTAGTAAAGTTAGATGCAAAATCAATCGGTGTTGGTCAGTACCAACATGACGTTGATCAAACAGCATTAAAAGACAAGCTCGATACCGTTGTAATGAGTTGTGTGAATGGAGTTGGTGTTGAATTAAATACAGCATCTAAACAATTATTATCTTATGTATCAGGCATAGGAGAAACGTTAGCAAAAAATATTGTTGATTACAGAAATGAAAATGGGGCTTTTAAATCTCGAAAAGATTTATTAAAAGTTAACCGAATGGGTGATAAAGTATTTGAACAATGTTCCGGATTTTTAAGAATTAGAGATGCGAAAAATCCATTGGATAAAAGCGCAGTTCACCCAGAGGTATATCATATTGTTGAAAAAATGGCGAGTGACTTAAATACTAAAGTTGATAATTTGATGGAAGACAAAGAGATTCGTAAAAAAATTAATTTGAATTCATACATTACCGAAACAATTGGTTTACCAACGCTAAAAGATATCATCAGCGAATTAGAAAAACCAGGTCGTGATCCTCGAAAATCTTTTGAAGTATTTAGTTTTGATGATACTGTTCATCATATTGAAGATTTGAGAGAAGGAATGCGTTTGCCAGGAATTGTTACTAATGTTACAAATTTTGGAGCATTTGTAGATATTGGAGTTCATCAAGATGGTTTAGTTCATATCTCACAAATAAGTGATTCGTTTGTTGATGATCCAAGCACTATTGTAAAAGTTGGTCAACAAGTTTGGGTTAATGTGACTGAATGTGATGTAAAACGTAAACGAATAGCTTTATCAATGAAAGGAGAATCAACCGTTTCTGTAAAAAAATCAAGTCCAAAAGTTGAGGAAATAAGTTATGATGCCAACGATATGCAATCTGCTTTAGCTGCACTTAAAGGAAAGTTTAAAAAATAAGGAAGAGAGAGAAGGGAAGGAAGGGACGGATGAGACTATATCGATTTCTTTTTTTTAAAACCAAACAGTTTATTAGAATGATAAATTACATCAATATACATACGCATCATTTAGGAACTGAAAACGAAATTACAATTTATAATAATCGTTTTTTATTTAACAGAGAAATAAAAACAGAAAAGTTATTTTCAATTGGAATACATCCATACGATATTAATTTAGTGGATGAAAATTCATTTAAAGAATTAGAAAAAAATTTAAGTGATAAAAACTGCAAAGCAATTGGCGAATGTGGATTAGATAAATTAAAAAATACGGATTTCAAATCGCAAAAAATTATTTTACAAAAGCAATTAGAGTTAGCCCTTAAATATAATAAACCTCTAATTATTCATTGCGTAAAGGCCTTTGATGAATTAATAGAATTGTGTAAACCGTTTGAAAACAAAATTCAACTAATTATTCATGGTTATAATAAATCAGAAGAATTAGCCTTACAATTGATTTCGAAAGGTTTTTACCTATCGTTAAATCACACCATTTTTAATAAAGAAAATTTTGATTTCACAAAGCTTCCGATAAATAAATTATTTTTCGAAACCGATGATTATACTTTAATTTCAATTTCAGAAGTTTACAAAACAGCGTCTATCAAATTAAAAATGGATGTAAATGAGTTAAAAGAAAAAATATATAGTAATTTCAACCTTTTATTTTTATGACATTAAATCCAGATAAAAATTGGTTACAACGCACTCAACTATTAATTGGAGATGAGGGAATAACTGTTTTAGAAAACGCTCACGTGTTAATTGTTGGACTTGGCGGTGTTGGTTCTTATGCAGCAGAAGCTATTTGCAGAGCTGGCGTTGGAGAAATGACAATTGTAGATGGAGATGTTGTTGATCCTACAAATAGAAATAGACAATTACAAGCTCTATCATCTACCCACGGTATGAGTAAAGCTTTATTAATGCAAGAAAGATTAACGCTAATCAATCCAAATATTAAGTTAAATGTTATTTCTGAATTTCAGGATCCAGAAATGGTAAAAGAATTATTAGCAAAAAAATACAGTTATGTGATTGACGCTATTGATAGTATTTCTCCAAAAATTTACATGATTAAAACGGCAATGGAAATGGGACAAAGGCTTGTTTCTTCAATGGGAGCTGGCGGAAAAATGGATCCAACACAATTAATCGTTTCTGATTTTTCGAAAACTTACAATTGCCCCATGGCTTATTATTTAAGAAAACGTTTAAAGAAACACGAAATACGAAAAGGATTTAAAGCAGTTTTTTCTTCGGAGTTACCAGATCATGCCTCAATTATGCGCACTGATGGTTCTAATTTTAAAAAATCAGCTTATGGAACAATTTCATATATTCCTGCAGTTTTTGGAATGACGTGTGCATCGGTTGTAATTAGAGATTTGCTAGATTGGAAAGAAATAAAATAATTATTTCTTAAATATTGATTTCAATGCCTCGTAAGGATTAACCAAATTATTTTCTATATCAGATTCAATGCTAATTATTTTATTTTTAATAGATGCATCTGAATAAAACTTCTCAATAATTAAATCATTAAGCGTTTGATGAAACCATTGCTTGTTTTGAAATTGTCTCTTTTTATAGAAGTAATTATTAGTAATTGTATGCCTGTGGTATTTTTCAATCATTTCAAATACCTCGGTAATACCTTTAGATTCAAGGCTCGAACACGTTAACGCTTCTGGTATCCAACTACTTTCTGTTGGAGGAAATAAATGTAATGCATTAGCATATTCACTCCTTGCCATTTTTGCTTTATCCGCATTTGTACCATCTGCTTTTGTAATTACAATAGCATCTGCCATTTCCATAATACCACGTTTAATACCTTGTAATTCATCACCTGCTCCTGCAAGCATTAACAATAAAAAGAAATCCGTTAATTGATGTACTAAAGTTTCACTCTGCCCTACTCCAACCGTTTCAATTAAAATATAATTGTAACCTGCGGCTTCACAAATGATAATACTCTCTTTTGTCTTTTTTGTAATTCCTCCCAAACTTCCTGAACTTGGCGAAGGCCGAATAAAAGCTGAAGGATGAACTGCTAATTGTTCCATTCGTGTTTTATCACCCAAAATACTTCCCTTACTTATTTGACTGCTTGGATCAACAGCTAAAACAGCAAGTTTATGTCCATGTTTGATAACTTCTAAACCAAAACTTTCTATAAATGTACTTTTACCAACACCCGGAACGCCAGTAATACCAACCCGAATGGAATTACCGCTATGCTTTATAATGGCATTAATAATTTGCTGGGCTTGTTCCTGATGTTCAGGCTTAGTAGATTCAACAAGTGTTATTGCTTTACTAACATAACTAATATTAGAGGATAAAATCCCATCAACAAATTCGTTTATGTTAAAGTTGCTCATCATTTAATTAGTAACTAAGATACGGTAAAATTACACTTAACTTTTCGGAGTTAAAAATACCTAGATCAATAATATCTTTTTCTGTTAGCTTGCCATGTTTAAAACGAAAATTAATAATGGCTTGTGCTGTTTGAAAATTAAAATAGGGATGTTTTCTTAAAGAGTTTAAATCAATAACATTAATAGGTATTGGAGTGAGTTTAGTTTTATCAATTTGAACTTGACTGCTCAAACATAAAAACAGACTATCCGTCATTCCGTATACTTCTTTTAGCTGATTCATATTATGAAAACCACCCAACATTGTTCGGTATTTAATAATACGTTTTGTGAACGAAGGACCAATACCTTTTAAATAGACGATTGATAAACTATCAGCAGAATTAAGTTCAACGCTAGTTTTAGTAAACGTTTTCTTAGGAAATGATTTATAATTCGCACTATCTTTTTTAAATTCTTTTCTGTTATTTGGAATTAAAATATAAGATTCTAATGTGTGAAACAATTTTGGAGATAAACCATATAATTTTTTCAAATCTTCTGGTTTAAAAAACTTTCCGCCTTTATTTCTAAAATTTAATAAAGTAGCGGCAAGTTTTTTTGAAAATCCTAGTTTCAAAGCTTCTTCTGAACTTATTGTATTTGGATTAAAAACAAATAGGTCTTTTTCGCTATAACTTTTGTTTTCCTTTTTATTAAGAAATTGTTTTTCGTTAACTAAAGTATCAAATGCATTAATTTGAGTTAAACTATCATTATCTCGCATAATTAATTTGGCGTCATTATTAATAAAAAAAGGTAATAATGACTTAACTGTAAATAAAATTGCGAGAATTATAAACAGTATAAAAACGCCATTTCGTTCCTGTTTATTGAAATGAAAAAAATTAAATAGAAAAGATTTAATTTTCTGATACATTATTTTTTTGTTTAAATAAAAAATAAACAGGAATTCCTAAAGCAATAATTACTAAACCCATTCCGGTATTAAATGTTTTATACACTAATAAATCAATACATATTAAAGTTGTTAAAATAATATACAAAGCCGGAATTACGGGATAACCAAATGCTTTATATGGACGATGAGCATCGGGCATTTTTTTTCTTAACACAAATAAACCAGCAATAGTTATAATATAAAACAACAAAGATGAAAATGTTGCATAGTCAAGCAAATCACCATAAGAACCACTTAAACATAATAAAGAAGCCCAAATACCTTGCAATATCAATGCGTTTTGTGGTACATTAAATTTATTATTCTCAGATGCTTTTTTAAAAAACAACCCTTCTTTAGCCATCGATTGAAATAAACGAGATCCTGCTAATATTAAACCATTATTACAACCAAAAGTAGAAACCATAATTAAGGCAGCCATTAAATATTTTGCCACATCGCCAAATACAACAAACAAAGCGGCCGTACCAACTCTATCTTTTTGTGCAAACATTATTCCTTGCCCAATTACAGAAGTGGAATCAGCATGGCCATCTAAAGGTAGCAAACATAAATAAGCAACATTAGCTAACACATAAATAATAGTTACAATACTCACACCTAAAAATAAACCTAACGGGATGTTGCGTTGTGGTTTTTCAACTTCGCCAGCAATAAATGTTACATTATTCCAAGCATCACTGCTAAATAAAGAACCAATCATTGCTACTCCGATAGCTGAAGCTAAAACCATTCCTGATAAAGGTAAAAAAGATGAACCGGCTTCAGAGTTTGAAATTACTTGTTTTGCATCCCAAGCGTGAGTCATATTATTTGAAAATACATCTGTATGAAATCCGTAATAAATTCCAACAATGATTAATGCAAATAGAGCAATTAATTTAGCTGATGTAAAAATTCGTTGAATTGCTTTTCCATTTTCAATTCCACGTGTGTTTATAAATGTAAGAATTGCTATAATTGCAATTGCTAAAAGTTGGGCGCTTGTAATTTTAAAATTCACAATTTGTATCATCACATTTCCTTCTTCAAAAAATGGAATAAAAACGCCAGTAAACTTTGCAAAAGCAACTGCAACTGCAGCAATAACACCAGTTTGAATTACTAAGAAAACGGTCCAACCATAAACAAATGCCGTTAAACTACCAAACGCTTTTTTGATGTAAACAAATTGTCCACCAGCTTGTGGCATCATTCCCGCTAATTCACCATAGCTTAAAGCAGCAAATAAAGTAATGACGCCAGATAAAATCCATACAACCAAAAGCCATCCGGCTGATCCAACTGATCGGGCAATATCGGAACTTACAATAAAAATTCCTGAACCAATCATTGAACCCGCAACTAAAAGCGTAGTATCAAATAAGTTTAATGATTTTTTCATTTACGAAATTTTTCAGTGCTATTAAAAATATGAGTTAAAATAGTTCTTTCATCACTATTTAATTCCATTCCTCTGCGAACATAAACACGCTCTGCAGTTTCAAACATTTTATCTAACTTATAGGTTTCAATATTATCTGCACCACCCCAAGTAAAAGATGGTATATGAGTTGACGGAAAACCAGCTCCAAAAACATTTGCCGCAACACCAACAACTGTTCCTGTATTGAACATGGTATTTATTCCACATTTACTATGATCTCCCATCATCAATCCACAAAATTGTAATTGAGTGTCTGTCATTTCTTCATCAGAGTAATTAAATAATTTTACGTTTCCATAATTATTTTTCAGATTACTATTATTAGTATCAGCTCCTAAATTACACCATTCACCTATGACGCTATTTCCTAAAAACCCATCATGAGCTTTGTTAGAATAACCGAAAATCACTGAATTATTAACTTCGCCGCCAACCTTACAATTTGGGCCAATAGTAGTTGCACCATAAATTTTTGTTCCCAATTTTAATGCAGAATGTTCTCCTAATGAAAATGGTCCTCGAATAATACTACCTTCCATAACCTCAGCATCTTTTCCAATATAAATTGGGCCAGCGTTTACGTTTAAAATTGAAGCTTCTACAATTGCACCTTCTTCAATAAATAATTGATTTACATCTCCAATTAAAGTATTTGTATTTGATAATTGTTGAGATTTTCTTCCATGAGTTATTATTTCGAAATCATTTTTTAATGCTTCACTATTTTTAGAGAAAATATCCCAAACATTTTTTATTGAAATAAAATTTTCAGGGATTTCAATTGCAGATTTCAATAATTCCTCAACATCAAAATTTTTATTCTCATTAGTTCTAAATGCCAATAAATCATTTCCCGCTTTAATAGCTGAATTGTTTTTTAAATTTAAAATTAAATTTAAAAGTTCTTTGTTGGGACAAATCTTTCCATTAATGAAGATATTATCAGTGCCACTTTGTTTTTTATACTTTGTACTTAAAAAATCTTGTGTATGAAAAGAAACTTTTGAGTTTAAATTTTTTTCCCATTTTTCAGTAATAGTTAAAACTCCAATTCTTATTTCAGAAATAGGTCTTGTATAAGTAAACGGCAATAAACCGTTTCGAGAATAATCGTCAAATAAAATATAATTCATAATGCTATATTGATTCTAAAAATAAGATAAGCGTTCCAAATAAAAATAATTTTTTCATAAAATTTACTGAGCCTTTAAAGTTTAGTGTCATCTATAATTTTAAACTCCGTTCTACGATTAACACCATGCTCTTCCTCTGAACACAAAGTTTGATTATTACATTTGTTTAACAACTTAGTTTCACCATAACCAATGGCAATTAATCGGTTCTTATTTATTCCTTTTGAAATTAAATAATCAACTGCCTCTTTCGCTCTTTTTTGAGATAAGATTAAATTGTAAGAATCTGTACTTCTAGAATCTGTATGAGAACTCAATTCAATCTTTAAGTTTTTATTTGAATTTAATACTGTTATAACCTTATCCAAAACATTATAACCAGCAGCATCAATTTTATAATCTCCATAAGCGTATTCTAAATTCTCAATAATTGTAATAGATTCTTGCTTTTGCTTATTCTTGATTGATAAAACCTCTAACCAAGGGTCATCTACTGAATATTCACCAAGTGCAATTCTATCCAATTCAAGTAAATTAAATTGAAACTTCCTGATTGAATTTAGTTTAATTTCGCGATAAATTCTCCCTTTAGAATCCGCAATATAAATTTTAGTAATTGAAGTAAATCTTGGGTCGGTTTCGTCGATATTTAATAAATAATTTTTATCAGCTCCTAAATTTTTAAATTTAAATTTTCCATTGGCATCCGTTTTAAAATTTTCAACAACTTCTGAATTAATTAAAATTTCCATTAATACATCTGCAAGTGCATTTTTATCTTGATCATATAAATAACCATTCAACGTCATTATCAAATCTACATCATCAACGTTTAAATCAGATAATGTTTTCTTTTCAAAACTTAATAAATCAAATTTAAACTTTCCTTTCGAATCCGATTTAACAATTTTCACATCTTTTCCTGATTTATTTGTTAGGATTATTTTTGAATTTGAAAGCAATTCGTCTTCCTCAATGAAAATAGAATAATTTTGATCCAAAGGTAAATTTCTAAAAGCGAATGCTCCAAACTCGTTGGTAGTTGTTTCTTCAAAAACATCACCGGCCTCATTTTTAATTAGTACTTTTTTA
>CAIYSA010000459.1 GCA_903928655.1 uncultured Bacteroidota bacterium | reverse complement strand
AATTTACCAAATTATGTTTTAAATTCTATTATTAAACTAATTCCTATTTATTTAATTTCATCGGTTTTTGAAATATTTGGTTTGGTCGTTCTTTTTCCAATTGTTAAAGTTGTTATTCAACCATCTTATATTAAAAACAACACCTATGCTTCTTTTTTATATGAATCATTTCATTTTCAAAGCAATGTTGGGTTTGTCCTTTTTTTATTTTGCTTTATTACTGCTGTTTTTATTTTAAAAAATTTAATCATTCTTTTTATAACTAAAGTTCAAACAAAAGTGGCATTTAATCTAGCTAGTCAGCTTTCATTTGAAAAATATACATCTTATCTTAATAAGCCTTACGGTTTTCATTCAGGAAGAAATACTGCAGTATTATTAAGAAATTTCACGCAAATGCCTTTCGAGCTTATTCAATATGTTGTAATGCCCTTTATTGCTATTTTAAGTGAATTATTTATTTTAGCATTAATTATTTGTGCTATAACAATTTATGACCCAATATTATTTTGGTCTCTAATTTTATTTACAGTTCCATTTTTATTTCTTTATAATAGTATATATAAAAAGAAATTAGAAGATATTTCAAAAAAAAGGGATGAAGAAGGGGTAAATATGTTCAAGCTCGGCCTCCAATCTATGGAAGCATATCGTGAGATGATTGTTTTTGATAAAAAAGAATTTTTCAAGCCACAATATAAAAGTACTGTGGATAGTTATAGTAAATCTATGTCCGATATTTATGTAATGAATTCTTTTTCTTCAAAAATTGTTGAAACTGTTGCAGTTATAGCTATATTTTCTATTTTCATTTCTGGATATTTATTAAATAAAGACCTTAGTACACTTTCTCAATTTCTAATAATTTTTACTATTGCTGCATATAGAGTTATTCCATCAATGAATAAAATAATTTTATCTGCAAATTATATTAAATCCAGTTCGCAAGTTTTTCAATATTTTAATCGTGCTGATTTTGAAGAAATTGAAACTATAAATCCAATTAATTTAAAAAATGAAACTATTTTGTTTAATGAGAAATTAGAAATAAGGGACCTTTCTTTTAAATACAAAACAGGTGTAGATACTATTTTAAATAATATAAATTTAAATATCCCACTTGGTCATACAATTGGTATAATTGGAACGTCTGGTGCAGGGAAAACCACACTACTAAATATATTGTTGCGTCTTTATGAAGAAACTAAAGGTGGCATTTATGTTGATGGCGTTAAAATTGAAAACTCTAATTTACATCTTTGGTATAAATTAGTAAGTTATGTTCCTCAAAACCCTACCTTATTAGATAGTTCGATTATAGCAAACATTGCATTTGGAATTCCATTAGCTGATGTAGATTATAATTTATTGAAAAGAGTTATTGAACAATCACAACTACAAAGTTTTGTCGAAAAATTAGAAAATGGTATAAATACTGAAATTGGAGAGAAAGGAATTAAAATATCGGGTGGACAACGACAACGGATTGCAATAGCTAGAGCACTATATCACGGGGGGAAAATTTTAATATTTGATGAAGCTACTAGTTCTTTAGATATTGAAACCGAACAAATGTTGACGGAGGCCATTAATAATATTACTCATAAGGATTTAACGATAATTATTGTAGCCCATCGAATTCAAACTTTAAAATATTGTGATGCTATATATAAATTAGATAGTGGAGAAATTGGATCTAAACCACTTTCTTATAATGACATACTAAACAATAATTAATATAACCGAAAACAGATTTTGAAATTTTTGTGTTAAATAGTTATAAGATGAATAAAATTAAAATCATGTTTTTTTTATTAAATTTGCTTAAGTAGTAACCTTGATATGAGCCTTGTTTTAAATGATACGTTTGATTATCCGCATATATTAGAATTAAATTCTATTGGATCATCAAGCCTTGGTTATATTACTGTTGCAGAGTTTCCTAGCAACATACCCTTTTTAGTTAAAAGAACATATTGGACGTATTATACTCCAAATAACGTTGAAAGAGGCAATCACGCTCATAAGCAATTGCAACAGCTAGTAATTTCTGTTGCTGGTATTATTGAATTTGATTTGGAGTCTCAAAAAGGAGAAATATTTAATTTCAAATTAGATAATCCTAATCAAGCATTATATATACCAAAAGGATATTGGCGAATTATTCATTTTTCTCATAATGCTGTTTTATTATGTTTAGCTTCTTTAGAATATGATGCAGCAGATTATATTAGAGATTATCAAGAATTTAAAAATTTATAAATAATATGAGTGTATTTATTCATCCTAGTGCTATTGTTGAAACAACCGATATAGGTTTAAATACCAGAATATGGGCATTTGTGCATGTTTTGAATGATGTAAAAATTGGGGAGAATTGTAATATTTGTGACCATTGTTTTATTGAAAATGGAGTTACTATTGGAGATAATGTGACAATTAAATCAGGTGTTAACATTTGGACTGGCGTTACAATAAACGATGATGTTCATATTGGACCAGGAGTTGTTTTTACAAATGACAAACATCCAAGAAGTAAAAAAATTTTTGAGATTGAAAAAATTAATATAAAAAAAGGCGCAAGTGTAGGAGCAAATACAACACTTTTAGCTGGCATTGAAATTGGAGAATATGCAATGACTGGTATAGGATCTATAGTAACTAAAAATGTAAAAAGCTATGCTTTAGTTTATGGAAACCCAGCCAAGCAGAAAGGATGGATTGATGAGGAAGGGAATAAATTATCTAAGCAAGAAGATTTCTGGATTTCTAATAAAGGAGAATTGTATAAAGAAACCGAAACTGGACTTTTAAAAATATGAGTACTCAAATACCTTTTCTTTCCTTTGATTATATGCATCAACAGGTCAAATCTGAAATTCAGGCAGCATTTAATGAAGTTTTTGAAAGTAATTTATTTATACTTGGCAACAAGGTTAAATTATTTGAGGAGTCGTATGCTAAATTTAATAAAGCAAATTATTGTATTGGCGTTGGCAATGGATTGGATGCATTAATAATTTCTTTAAGAGCTTTAGATATTGGAGTAGGAGATGAAGTTATTGTTCCATCAAATACTTATATAGCATCACTGCTTGCTATTTCTGCAGTTGGCGCAACACCTGTTTTGGTAGAACCTCGAATAGATACGTATAATATTAATCCAAATTTAATTGAGGCGGCCATAACAAAAAAAACAAAAGCAATTTTACCAGTTCATTTATATGGTCAAGCTTGTGAAATGGATACTATTTTATTACTTGCTAAAAAATATAATTTATTTATTGTTGAAGATAACGCTCAAGCACAAGGAGCAAGTTTTAATGGGATACAAACTGGGGCTTTTGGAAACATAAACGGAACTAGTTTTTATCCCGGAAAAAATCTCGGGGCATTAGGTGATGCTGGCGCAATTACAACTAACGACGAAAAATTATATAAAAAAGGGTTTAGTCTGAGGAATTACGGTTCACAGAAAAAATATTACAATAAAGTTAAAGGTTATAACTCAAGATTAGATGAGATTCAAGCTGCCTTTTTATCAGTTAAACTAATGTATTTAAATGAATGGAATGAAAAAAGACGAGAAATTGCTAATCTTTACTTTAGCCTGCTTAAAAACACTCCAGAAATTATTTTACCAAAAATTGCAGAAGGAGCAACTTCTGTTTTTCATTTATTTGTGATTAGAACAAATAAAAGGGATAAACTTCAAACCTACTTGGCTGAAAAAGGAATTGGTACGGTAATTCATTATCCAGTTCCCCCACATTTACAGGAAGCTTATAAAGAGTTTGGATATAAAAAAGGTGATTTTCCAATAGCTGAAGAAATTGCGAATACATGCTTAAGTTTGCCAATTTACCCTGGCTTAACAGAAGAAAAAATTAAATTTACATGTTTAACAATTAAGTTTTTTTTTAATTCTGAAATTGTATTTTAACGATACAATAATAATGAAAAAAGTAGAAATATATCCGGTAACAATTAACGAAGCAAATGAAAATCCTGCTTTTAGCAACATTCCTGCTCCTGTTTTAAAATTAATTTCATTGAAGAATAAAAAACAGCCATCTATTTTTTTATTCTCTTTATCCAATGCTTATGTTTCGCCTTATGGACCAGTTTTTAAAAACGGTAAAGTAATTGAAGAATCTGTTTATAAATATTCGACCAAAAAAAAATGCAACATTTTTTTTTCTTTTTGTAAAAAAATATTAAAAAGTAAAGTCCGAAAAATTGAAGGTGATTGTGTAGTAATTAATCATTCGTGGTATCACAGTTATGGACATTGGCTTACTGAAATAATTCCAAGACTTTTTTTAGTCAAAGAAGAATTATCAAATAAACGGCTTGTAATACACAAGGACCTTTCAAGATTTCATTTTGAAATTTTAAGTAAGTTTAATTTCAAGGAGATTATTTTTGTTGAGGATGATGGAATAGCATTATGTGAAAATATTTATTTCACTTCATTTCCTAATTATTTCATTAATCAAAATATACGTATTGAGTCACAAAACATAAAGACCACTGAATTGAATATTAATTATTCACTAATGAGGGAAATGATACAATGGTTTAAAAGCAATAATCCATTGGTAAAAAAACATGAAGCATTTGGAAATAATAAGATTTACATAAGTAGATCAAAAGCCCGACACATGAAGGTTATAAATGAATCTGAATTAGAATCAATTTTAGAACCTCAGGGATTCATTAAAGTATTTCTTGAAGATTATTCATTTGATGAACAGGTTCAATTATTGAATAGTGCAAGTATAGTAATAAGTAGCCATGGCTCTGGGTTGGCTAATGTGCTATTTATGCAGCCAGAAGCGTATATTATTAATTTAGCAAGTAACGATCATCATGACTATTTTTGTCTACCATTGTCTGGTGTGGCAAATGTGAAATATTGTCACATTAATTGTACAGGCGAAAACTTAGAAAATCCAGCATATAACAATATTACAGTTGATTTAAATATGTTACAACAAGTATTTAACTCTATAAATAATTTATGAAAAAGATCCTTGTAATAGCCTATTATTATCCACCATGTAGAGGAGTTGCTTCCTTTAGGCCTCAATCTTGGCCAAGCGATTTTCCAAAACATGGTTTTTCTCCTACTGTTATTACTCGACATTGGAATGGAAATGAAAATGTTTGGACTGATTATCTGAAGGATTTAATTATTGATGAGAAAATTACGGTTGGTGAAAATTCAACAACAATAAACTTACCATTCAAACGAAATAAATATTTAGTATTTGCAGAAAAAAAATGGGTTCGTAAAATATATTTAGATAAATTTATTTATTTATTATCGGCATTAACGGGTAATTTTCAATTAGATGTTGATGGTTATAACTGTTTTAAAGAATATGTTTTTAAACATCTAGAATCAAATAAATATAAATTAGTTATTGTTACTTCTCCACCTTTGAATATTATAAAACTAGCATTCAAAATAAATAAAAAATATCAAATACCTTTTATTGTTGATTTTCAAGACTCATGGAATAATGAAATGCTTATAGATAATTATAATCCTGGGTTAAAAGAAAAATTTTATAATTTTTTGAAAGAATTTTATTTAAAAAAATGGTTAAGCCCTGTTTTATTTACAACAACAGTAACCCCAGCCATAAGTAATTTTGTTAAAAAAGTATCTAATAAGCCTTGTGAAATTATCACAAATGGATTCGATAAAGAATCATACGCCATAAACAAAACAATGCCTTCCGATTTATTTTTTAATGTTTCAGTTATGGGCACTGTGCATCCAATGCAAGATATATCAATAATGTTAAATGGATTAATTTTATTTTTAAAAGATAAAGACCCTCAAAAAGTAAAATTGAATTTTATTGGTATTGATGCAGTTCCAGAAATGGCAAGTAAAGTTAAAAATATAATTCCGCATAGTTTTCTTTACACATCTTCAAGGGTGAGTATGGAAGAATCTGTTAATCTTACATTAGCCGCCAATGTGCTTCTTTTTCCAAGTTATAAGGGATATAAAGGATATTATACCGCTAAAATTTTTGAGTATTTAGGCGCAAGAAAAAATATACTTATGGTGCCTGGTAATAATGATATCGTTGATGAATTAATATTAAAAACACAATCGGGAAAAATCGCTAATTCAGGGTATGAATTTTCGGAAATTTTAAATAATTGGTATAAAGAGTGGCAATCAAAAGGAACTTTAAAATTTAATGGAATAAATGAAAATATTGAGTTTTATTCAAGAGAAAATCAAAACCAAATATTTTGTGAGCTGGTAAATAAAATGATATAATAAAATGACTAAAAAGCCGGTTAAAATCGTTTATATCATTTCTAATATTAACAAAGCAATTGCTTTTGAGTGGATTGCTGAAGAGCTTAATAAAACTAAATTTGAATTGAATTTTATTTTATTAAATCCCAAAGAGTCATATTTAGAGGAGTATTTGAATAAATTAAATATTAACGTTAAGAGAATTAATTACAATTCTAAACGAGATATTCCACTTTCTATTCTTCGCATAATATATTTTTTACTATTAAATAAGCCGTCAGTAGTTCATGCCCATTTATTTGACGCATCATTCATTGGATTAATGGCAGCTAAACTTTGTGGGATAAAAAAACGGATATATACTAGACATTATTCCACGTATCATCATGATTTTTTTCCTAATGCAGTTAAATGGGATAAACTAAATAATAAATTTGCGACACGTATTATTGCTATTTCGGAGGTTGTTAAAGACGTATTAATATCTAAGGAAGGTGTTGGCCCCGAAAAAATTAGTTTAGTTTATCATGGATTTAAATTGAATAAATTTTCGGAATATGATAATGATGTGATTGAGAAATTAAAAAGTAAATATAACCCAACTAATAAAAGACCTGTTATAGGCGTAATTTCTAGATTTACAGAGCTTAAAGGGATTCAATTTATAATACCAGCTTTTTCTAAATTATTAAATCAATATCCCAATGCCTTATTATTATTATTTAATGCTTCTGGGGATTATGAAAAGGAAATTAATAAATTATTATCAGAGCTGCCTAAAGAAACGTATCTAAAAGTAGTTTTCGAAAACGAGATTACTTCAATTTATCATTTATTTGATGTCTTTATTCATGTTCCAATAAATGACACGATTGAGGCATTTGGTCAAACTTACATTGAGAGCATGGCGTCTGGAATACCTATAATTGCAACTAAATCAGGAATAGGAAATGAAATATTAATTAATAATGATAATTCGATTATTGTTCCCTTTAAAAATTCGGAAGCAATTTACAAAGCTATTGTATTATTAATTAATGATTCTGCCTTAAAAATTAAAATTACAAATAATGCAAAAAATACGGTTGCTAAAAAATTTGAATTACATCTTATGATTGAGAAATTAGAAAGCATATATTTACAATAATGTTTTTCAGCATAATTATACCAACATTTAATCGCGAAAATTTAATCTCGCGAAGCATCACAAGTATTTTAAATCAATCGTTTTCTGACTTTGAAATTATTATTGTTGATGATGGAAGTATTGATAATACTAAAAGTGTTGTTGAAAGTTTCAATAACGATTGTATAAGATATTTTAAAACTGAAAATTTTGGTGTAGCGCATGCGCGTAACTTTGGCAGTAAGAACGCTATTGGTCAATACATTGGTTTTTTAGATTCAGATGATATTTTGAAGGTGAATCATTTACAATGTGCTTATGATTTTGTTTTAGAAAAAAATAAACCTGCTGTAATACATCTTAATTTTGAATGGGGTTTAGCAGATCAATCAAAATTTAAAGCAAATGTTTTGCCGTTAAATCTTCCTTTTTCAATTTTCAATAGTTGTTCGTTACATGTAAATTGTGTTTTTTTAAGAAAAGATATTTCAAATAAATTTTTATTTAATGAATCTCGCGATTTAATGTTTGCAGAAGATTGGGACTTTTTTATTAAACTCTCAGTTGGCAATACCATACAATTAAAAAATATATGCTCTGCCTATTTGATAGATCACGAAGAACGAAGTATGCGCAATTTTAATGAAGAAATATGGGTAAAAAGAAGGAATTCTTTAATTGCCAGTTTAAAAGGTGATGAATTGGTTTCGGAAAACTATTATTCTAAAATTCATACTGTTTCAGCGCACATGAATTCATTAATTGCATTAAATTTGGCTATACGGAAAGATAAAATTAAATCCTTGAGGTATTTATTTTTATCATTAAAAGAAAATAGGAATGAATTATTTAAAAAGAGAACTGCCGCAATATTTAAGTATATATTAATATATTGGTAGGCTATTATAGTTTATGTTTCTCGTTTAATTGAAAGTTTTTTTATTTTTTTGCTTAATCATGGATTGAACAATTACTAAACTGGCCATAAAAAATGGGATACAGGGTATTTTTAACCTTACCAATGTTCCAAAATTTGATATAGAAACGCCAACTGATAAGGCAAAGAAAACAGAAAAGATAAATGAAAATAAAACTAATGGATGTGATTTAATAAGTTTAAAAAAGCCAAAAACCTTTAATCTTATTATGAGATAAACGCAAAAAATAAGAATAAGTGTATTTTCTAATGCAGATACAGCCATTACACTATTTTTGGCGTCAAAAAGAGTTGGTCTGAATAATGCAGCAAATATTGCTTTATGTGATACCGACAATAAACCGAAAATTGTAGGCTCATAATCACCAATATTAAAAGTATTGCCTCCATAATAGTTTTGTTTTAAATCTTGTTGCGCTCCAGAAGCAGTTTCTATTACCTTATCTATAGAATATTGACCAAATTTTCCTCCAATATTATTCATTACCGAAAGAGTTGTAATAGCTCCAATTCCTATAATAACTGGCGCCGCTAGTAACTTAATAAACCCCTTTTTTATTTTCGATAATCTAATTGCAACAATCCAAACAATGGAACCTGGTAATAATGCAAAAAGAATATAAGGTTTTATGGAAATTAATAAATATGCGGAAAAAATAAGAATAAATAAAAACTTCAGCTTATATTTTTTTTGTACAAATAACCAATAAAATCCATAAACATAAAGGCAAGTAGCGGAAAACGTTATACTATCTTTTAAAATGCCGCTTCCCCAAAAAATAACTGATGGCATAAATAAAATAGGAATAGATAATTGTTTCGCCAAGTGCGGAAATTCTTTAATGAAAACTATGAATAAACTCCAAACGCCCAAATAACATGTTGATGCAACTAAAATGGCTGTTGTCATATAACTTTTGCAACCAATCAAAGTAAATGGTACAAAACATTTTGAAACAAAATAGGCGTAAGGATCATTTATCCAAAACGTAGAATTACTAGGGGCGCTCATTAAATAAAATTCTGTAGCGCTTGGATTATCAAAATATAAATAAGAAAAGTTTTTTGGCTCACTCAATAAAACATCAACCAATGCACTAGCTGTAAAATGATAGTTAACGGTATCTCCACCCCCGTAATAATAAAAGTAAACTAACCCTAAAACTATTGCTCCAAATATTTTTGCAATTAAGCCTGGTAAAAAATACTTATACGCTATATGTTCATGTTGATGTTTTAGCTTATATTTATATGCTAAGAAAAGAATAACAAGTAAATATATTGGAGGTAATAGTATATCGAAAATATCCATATTTCTTTGATAAATTTAATCAATAAATTGTATTGAACAAACATACCTTATATATTACTTTTGATGGATTAAGTGATCCATTAGGTCAATCTCAGATTTTACCATATTTATGTGGAATTGCTAAATATGGGTATCAAATAACAATTTTATCTTGTGAAAAAGAAGATAGGTTAAAGCATGAAAAGGAAGGAATAGAGGCCCTAATTAAAGGTTTGCCAATTACTTGGAAATACATTCTGTATGATCAAGATGGAGGTTTTTTCAGCCGCTTTTTATATATCAAAAAACTGACGGCTTTAGCAAAAGTTGTAATTTCAAATCATTCTATTTCATTAATTCATTGCCGAAGTTATTTATCATCATT
>CAIYSA010000458.1 GCA_903928655.1 uncultured Bacteroidota bacterium | reverse complement strand
CAGATAAAGCCAAAGCGGATAAAGCAATGGCAGACAAAGCAGCAGCAGACAAAGCATTAGCCGACAAAGCTTTAGAAGATAAGGCAGCAGCTGATAAATTAGCATCAGACAAAGCCGCATCAGATAAATTAGCATCAGACAAAGCAATGGCAGATAAAGCCAAAGCGGATAAAGCAATGGCAGACAAAGCCGCAGCAGACAAAGCGGCATCAGATAAAGCAAAAGCAGATAAAGAACTAGCAGACAAAGCAGCAGCTGATAAAGTATTAGCCGACAAAGTAAAAGCAGATAAATTAGCATCAGATAAAGCAAAAGCAGACAAAGCTTTAGCAGACAAAGCAATGGCAGATAAAGCCAAAGCGGATAAAGCAGCAGCAGATAAAGCAGCAGCGGATAAATTAGCATTAGACAAAGCTAAAGCGGATAAAGCTCTTTCGGATAAAGCATTAGCAGATAAAGCTGCCGCGGATAAAGCTAAAGCTGAACATACTATTTCTCCTACATTAGGTGTTAATAAATATAAGGAAGCTATTAGTAAAGCAGATGGTTATTTTAAAATGAAACGCTATCTGGAGGCGAAAAAATCTTATGAAGATGCTTTAATCGCAAAAGCTAATGATTCTTACGCTAAAGATAAATTAATTGAAATAGAAAAAATATTAAATTCAGATGCAGCGAGTATTAATTCTGTTGATGCTAAAATAAAGGAATTAATGGCAAAATATCCTTTAGGAGTAACCGAAGAAACTATTAGTGGCTCTGGGGTTTTAATTATTCAGCGTGTGGTTGTTAAGGAAAAAACAGCAAATGTATATCAGAAGAAAATATTTAGTTGGGGAGGAACAACCTATTTACGTGATTCAAATCCAATTACAGAATCAATTTTTGAACAAGAAACAAAACCTTAATAAATCTTATGCCTGATATTTTTGATGAAGCTATTTGTTGCGTTTGTAACAATTCTGACCCTAAAGAATTTAAAGTAAAATATAAAAAAGATAATTACGCTGTTTGTGAATGTAATAAATGCTCTTTAGTTTTTATTCCACCATATTTCAGGAAGCAAATTTCGTATGAAAATTATAAAGACGAAAATGTTGCAAATGCCGTTAGAAATGGAAACAATTTTGTGAAAATTGAGCGCCATAAACTAAGATACAATTTGATTAAAAAATACAAACCAAATGGTTCGTTATTTGATTTAGGAGCAGGATGGGGGCATTTCATGTTAACTGGTCAGCAATTAGGTTATGATGTGTATGGAATTGAAATATCAGAACAACCCTATTTATATTCTAAAAATGATTTGAAATTACCTGTTGATCACATTGATTTTTTTGATATGAAAGAGGATAAAACTTTCGACATAATAACAATGTGGGATGTTTTGGAACATATTGATAAAGCAGATACTTTTATAGAAAAATGCGCTAGAGTTAATTCTAAAAATGGGTATATCGTTATTCAAGTTCCTCAAATTGATTCTTATTTTGCGAAAAAATATAAAGATGATTGGAAAATGATGAGCCTTGATCATGTAAATTATTTTGGTAAAAAAACAATAACCCAACTATTGAATAAGCATGGTTATGAGGTAGAATGTATAAAATCGTCATTTGAAATAAAACTTTTTATTATGTATACCGTACTGCCTTTTATAAAAAAGTTTAAAGGAAGTAAAACCGAAGTTAAAACAGAAATTAAATCATCAGAAAGACAACAATACTTTAATACATTTACTCAAAAACCGTTGTGGAAATTGAAATTGTATATGAAAATTCATAATGTTATTTACAACACACTTTCTGTTTTAAATATTGGTGAAGAGATGATTGTGATTGCAAAGAAAAAATAAAATTAGTTGATACATTGAAATAAAATTTCGTCTTCAAATTCTGTTCTCGAAATTTTATTCCATTGTTTTTTAATTCCAATTTCTGTAAAACCACATTTTTTAAATAGTAATTGACTGCTAGTATTTGTAGCACCAATGTTACAATATAATTGATTTACTAATAATGTATTAAATGCATATTCTTTAACTAATTCAATAGAATCGAAGGCATAACCATTTTTTCTGTAGTTTTCGAAAACTAAAACTCCAATACCAATTCGCTGATGCAATGGTTCAAATTCAAATAAATCAATAGTTCCGATTGGTTCATTAGTTTCATTCAAACAAATTAATAATCTTAATTGTTTGGTAGTGTAAATATCCTGGTAGGCATTCTCCAAATATTGTGATAAAATATCTTTACTAAAAGGAGTAAGTGTGTTACTTATTTGCCAAACAGATCTATCGTTTTCAATAGTATAAAGTATTTCAATGTCAGCTTTTTCTAAAGCTCTTAAATAAATATGTTCTGATTTAATAAACATTTATTTTTTATATAAATTAGTTTGCTCTTTTAAAATAATATCTTGCAATTCTTCATAAGAATAAATTGGAAAATAAAATTCTGTTGAATTGATTTGATTTTCAATATTTAAACCTAATGCTTTATCAATGTAATCATTTTCTTTTAAACGTTCAACTAGTTCATAGAGCATTTCCTTTTCAATTAATTGAACGGCGTAAAATTCGGTTAAAAATAATTTAATTGGACTTAAACAACTTGCTTCATTTGGCTTTACTTGAGTAAATTGTTTTACTTGTATTTGAAAAATTTCATTTTGATAATCTAAACTAAAAACAGGATGTTTTTTTAATTTGAGAAATACCGTTTCTATTTTTTTTTGCTGAATGGTTTTTAATAAAACACGCACATCAACATTCATTTCATGCCCTTTAATTGTAAGGGAATTGTAACAACCATTTATTAATATACCAATGTGCGGCGGAATGCGTGAAGAATGTAAAACCACTATCCATGAATTATCAGAAAACACTTCAGGTGAAGTGTTTTCTGATAATGTAATTGAGTATGAATTTTGATTTTTCAAAGAATTCAAATATAAGAGTAATTAAAATGAGATGATGTGAAGATAAATTTAATTCATAGAAATTGAAATTTTAAATTCCCGATAAAATCATTTCTTTAATTGTGTAATATTGTTTTAATTTTAAACTTTTTTCTCTTCGCCAACCACTTGAAATATTTATGTTAAATAATTTAGCAACCTCTTTATAATTTTTATTATTTAAAAAAGCACTCACATATTCAAAGTCATTTTTTTTCCAAGAATCAACATAATCTTCATAAATTAAAAAGAGATTATTTAAAGATAAGCTCATTGTTTCATTACTTGTAGCTACTAAAAAACGACTTTCTGTTTTCTTTATCAATTTTAATCTTTCGCGAGCATCAATTAAACTTAACCCCAATCGCTCGTAAACGGAGTGTTTACTTTGAGTAGTTTTTAAACTATTGTGATACAAAACATACTTTAGCTTATAGTTTAAATTATTCTCAATCAAACATTCTTCAATATCAAAAATAATTTCGATTGAACTTTGTAAACTATTTGTAATACCCTGAAATTCAGTACTTGTAAATAAATCTAAGGCAGTAATAAAATCATTTTTATGAATTTTATTAATGACAGAAGTTACATTTTTCAAATCATTTTTTACAGATGACTCATTTTCAGTACTTCCCAACTGTTTTATTTCCGCCATTAATATAAAATGCTCCATTTTCTTAAAAATATGTTTTAGTACTTGCAAATAATGTACATTGTACCAGATATCATAAACTTTATTTTGAATTTCTATTTTTGCACATATAGCGCAAAATTATAAAATATTTTAAAATAACAGTAAAATTCTTTGCTACATTCAAAAAAAGGCTTACATTTGCATCCCAATTTAGAAAATTTAAAAATAAAAAAGTGGACGCATTAAGTTATAAAACCAAATTTGTCAATAAAGCAGCTTCTGAAAAAGACTGGTTATTAGTTGACGCAGAAAACGAAGTAGTAGGTCGTTTAGCCTCTAAAATCGCATACATGATACGCGGTAAGCATAAAACAAATTACACACCACACACAGATTGTGGTTCTAATATTGTTGTTATTAATGCTGAAAAGGTTCGTTTTACAGGAGCAAAATTAGAAGATAAAGAATACGTTCGTTATACTGGTCACCCAGGTGGACAACGTTTTGCAACTCCTAAAGAAATGCTAGCAAAAAAACCAACTGAAGTATTAAAACATGCAGTTCATGGTATGTTACCAAAAGGTCGTTTAGGAAGAACGTTAAATACAAATTTATTTGTATTTGCAGGAACTGAACATGATCATGCTGCTCAACAACCTAAAAAAGTAGATTTAACAACAATTATTGCATAACGAAATGGAAGTAATAAACACATCAGGTCGCAGAAAATGTTCAGTAGCACGTGCTTATGTATCTAAAGGTACAGGAGTAATTACTATAAACAAAAGAGATTATAAAGAGTATTTCAAAACTCCAACGTTACAATATTATGTATTACAATCGTTAACTAACGCTAAAGCTGTTGGTGAGTACGATGTAAAAATTAATGTAAATGGTGGTGGAACTACTGGTCAAGCTCAAGCAGTGCGTTTAGCAATTGCAAAAGCTTTAGTGGAAATTAACCCAGAATTGAAAAAAGATTTACGTGCAGAAGGTTTAGTTACACGTGACCCCCGTATGGTTGAACGTAAAAAATTCGGTCAAAAGAAAGCTCGTGCTCGTTTCCAATTCAGCAAACGTTAGAATTCAAATTATTATATTTTATATATACTACACATGTCAACAAAAACATTCAACGAATTATTAGAATCTGGTGCTCATTTTGGTCACTTGAAAAGAAAATGGAATCCAGCAATGGCTCCTTATATTTATGCTGAAAAAAACGGCATCCATATTATCGACTTAAACAAAACAGTTGTTAAAATTGATGAAGCAGCAGCTGCTATTAAGCAAATTGCTCGTTCAGGGAAAAAAATATTATTTGTAGCTACTAAAAAACAAGCAAAAGACATCGTTGCTGCTAAAGTTAAAGAAGTAGGTATGCCTTATGTTACTGAACGTTGGCCAGGTGGTATGTTAACAAATTTTGCAACTATCCGTAAGGCAGTTCGTAAAATGGGACAAATCGACAAAATGGCGATTGATGGTACATTTGATAATATTTCTAAAAAAGAAAAATTACAAATTACACGTGAGCGTGCAAAATTAGAAATTAACTTAGGTTCAGTTGCTGATTTAACTCGTTTACCATCTGCTTTATTTATCGTTGATATTAGCAAAGAGCATATTGCTGTTGCTGAAGCAAAACGTTTAAATATCCCAACTTTTGCAATTGTTGATACAAACTCAAATCCTAATTTTGTAGATTATGCAATTCCTGCAAATGATGATTCATCTAGTTCAGTAGCATATATTGTTGATTTAATTTGCAAAGCAATAAACGAAGGTTTAGGCGATCGTAAAATGGATAAAGAAGCTGGATTAGTTGAAGAAAAAGAAAGCAAAAACTCCAAAGAAGAAGCTGAAGAATTAGCAGAAGGAATTACTGTAAAAGGTGCTAAAGCTGTTGAAGATGAAGCTGCTCGTAAAACAGCACCTCGTAAAAGAACAGTAGTCAAAAAATAATTTTATCAAACACTATATTAAAGGCCGTTCTTGATAAGAAGGGCCTTTTTTTTAAGCTAAACTAATAAATTAAAAAAAACAAAAATGGCAATTTCAGCACAAGAAGTAAACAAATTACGTCAACAAACCGGAGCAGGTATGATGGATTGTAAAAAAGCATTAGAAGAAAACAATGGCGATTTTGAACAAGCTGTTGATTATCTTCGTAAAAAAGGAGCTAAAGTTGCTGCAAATCGTGGCGATAGAGATTCTAAAGAAGGAGTTGTGTTAGCAAAAACTTCAGCAGATGGAAAAACTGGAATTTTAATTTGGATTAATTGCGAAACAGATTTCGTAGCTATTAATGCAGATTTTATTGCTTTTGCTGATTCTATCGCAACTATTGCTTTAGATAAAAATGCAAAAACTAAAGAAGAAATTTTAACATTACCATATAACAACGATATTACTGTTGGTGATAAATTTATGGAGCAATGTGGTAAAATTGGTGAGAAAATTGAAATCGGATTTTTTGAAGCAATTACAGCTGAAAAAGTGTCTGCTTACATTCACCCAGGTAACAGAGTTTCTGTAATTGTTGGGTTTAATAAAGAAGTTGATAATGAAGTTGGTCGTAATGTTGCAATGCAAGCTGCTGCAATGGCTCCAGTTGCATTAGACAAAGAAGGTGTTACACCTGAAATGTTAGAAAGAGAATTAGAGATTGCTCGTGAAGTAATTCGTGCTGAAGGTAAACCTGAGGACATGGTTGAAAAAATTGCTAGTGGTAAAATTGCTAAATTCTATAAAGAATCTACTTTATTAAACCAAGAGTATATTAAAGATAATAAAATGACTGTTGCTCAATATCTACAAAGCGTAGATAAAGGATTAACAGCAACGGCGTTTAAACGTTACGCTTTATCTTAATAAATTATTAAAAACCGATTATTTTAATCGGTTTTTTTTTTGAACATTTGTTTAATTATTATTAAAACTAATCTGGAGTGTTCTAAATTTTATAAAATTTGTGCCCTTTGTGATAGAAAAACAAAATTATGAAATACAAACGCATACTATTAAAATTATCTGGTGAAGCCTTAATGGGAAATAAAGGTTTTGGAATTGATAATGAAAGATTATTGGAATATGCTAACGAAATTAAATTAGCGTATGATGCTGGTTGCCAAATAGCCATTGTAATTGGTGGTGGTAATATTTTTAGAGGAATTCAAGCCGAAAAAGGTGGAATGGATAGAGTACATGGTGATTATATGGGAATGCTAGCTACTGTTATTAATTCAATGGCTGTTCAATCTTCGTTAGAAGGTTTAGGTGTTCAAACTCGTTTGCAAAGTGCAATTAAAATGGAACAAATTTGTGAGCCTTTTATTAGAAGAAAAGCAGTACGTCATTTAGAAAAAGGACGTGTTGTGATTTTTGGTGCAGGTACTGGTAATCCATATTTTACTACGGATACTGCAGCTACATTACGAGCTATCGAAATTGAAGCTGATGTTATTTTAAAAGGTACAAGAGTGGATGGAATTTATACTTCTGATCCTGAAAAAGATCCTAAAGCAACAAAATATGAAACCATTTCTTTTGAAGAAGTTTACTCAAAAGGGCTTGAAGTAATGGATATGACTGCATTTACTTTATGTAAAGAAAATAATTTACCTCTTATTGTTTTTGATATGAATAAAAAAGGGAATCTTCAAAATTTAATTTATGGAGAAAAAGTTGGGACTTTAGTTGAAGTTTAAACTTTTGTAAACCATTCTTAATTCTATAAGTTATAAATTAGTTTTACTAAATTTGTATATGAAAAAAATTAAAATTTTAGATTCTCAGCAAATAGACCAAAAGTTAAATCGAATGGCCTACCAAGTTTATGAAACTAATTTTAAAGAAAAAGAATTATTAATTGTTGGCATTGAAGGCAATGGATATAAGGTTGCTCAACGTATTGTTACTATTTTAGAATCTATTTCAAACATTAAAATAAAAATTGGTAAAATAAAGTTAGATAAAGAAAAACCTTGGTTGAAGGAACCTTCTATTGATTTTACTGAAAAAGATTTTGAAAATAAATCAATTATTTTGGTTGATGATGTTTTAAATAGTGGTAAAACATTAATGTACGCTGTTAAACTTTTTTTAAACAAACCTGTTAAACAATTAAATACGTTAATTTTGGTTGATAGAAGTCACACAAGATT
>CAIYSA010000457.1 GCA_903928655.1 uncultured Bacteroidota bacterium | reverse complement strand
CTGTATTTTCATCTTCATTTAAACCTTTTAATTTTTCTAGAGAAGCAATTGCACGGATATATGCAACACCACCGCCTGGTACAATACCTTCTTCAACTGCTGCACGAGTAGCTGCTAAAGCATCATCAACACGGTCTTTTTTCTCTTTCATTTCAACTTCAGTAGCTGCTCCAACATAAAGAACTGCAACACCACCAGCTAATTTAGCTAAACGCTCTTGTAATTTTTCTTTATCGTAATCAGATGTAGTTGATTCTATTTGCGCTTTAATTTGATTAACACGAGCAGTGATATCAGCTTTTTTACCACCACCACCAACGATTGTTGTATTGTCTTTATCTACAGTTACTTTTTCTGCTTTTCCTAAGAACGTTAAATCAGCATTTTCTAATTTAAATCCTCTGTCTTCAGCAATAAAAATACCACCAGTTAAAATTGCTAAATCTTCTAACATTGCTTTTCTTCTATCTCCAAAACCTGGAGCTTTCACTGCACAAATTTTTAAGTTAGAGCGTAAACGGTTTACAACTAATGTTTGTAAAGCTTCGCCATCAATATCTTCAGCAATAATTAAAATTGGTTTACCAGTTCCAACTGCTTTTTCAAGTACTGGTAATAATTCTTTCATTGTAGAAATTTTCTTTTCGTAAATTAATACTAAAGGACTTTCTAAAACTGCTTCCATTTTATCAACGTCAGTAATAAAGTATGGAGAAATATAACCTCTATCAAATTCCATTCCTTCAACAACTTCAACAGTCGTATCAGTACCCTTTGCTTCTTCAACAGTAATTACACCTTCTTTTTTTACTTTAGCCATTGCTTCAGCAATTAATTTTCCGATAGTGCTATCGTTGTTTGCAGAGATAGTTGCAACTTGTTCAATTTTTTTATTGTCGTTACCAACGTTTTGAGATTGTGCTTTTAAATTTGCAACAACTGCTTCAACCGCTTTGTCAATACCGCGTTTCAAATCCATTGGATTTGCACCAGCAGCAACGTTTTTTAAACCACCAGTTACAATAGCTTGCGCTAATACTGTAGCTGTAGTTGTTCCATCACCAGCTGCATCAGCCGTTTTAGAAGCAACTTCTTTTAATAATTGAGCACCCATGTTTTCAACAGGGTTTGATAATTCTATTTCTTTAGCAACAGTTACACCATCTTTTGTAATTTGTGGTGAACCAAATTTTTTGTCAATAATTACATTACGTCCTTTTGGACCTAAAGTTACTTTTACTGCATTTGCTAATGCGTCAACACCACGTTTTAAAGCGTCGCGGGCTTCTATATTAAATGTTATGTCTTTTGCCATTGTATGTTTTTTTTAAAGTTTGAATTTTATTTTTAGGACTTATCTCTATTAAATAACAGCGTAAATATCGCTTTCACGCATAATTAATAAATCTTTACCATCTACTTGTATTTCTGTACCAGCATATTTTCCGTATAATACAGTATCACCAACTTTAACTGTCATTGGTTCTTCTGGTTTACCGTTTCCAATAGCTAATACTTTACCTTTCATTGGTTTTTCTTTAGCTGTATCGGGGATAATTAATCCGCCTGCTGTTTTTGTTTCTGCTGGAGCTGGTTCTACCAAAACTCTATCTGCCAAAGGTTTTACATTCACACCTGATTTTGCCATAATTTATTTGATTTTACGTTAGTTAAATTTTTACGATTTCCTTTTGTCTAAAAATGTGCCAATGCCTGATTATTAACTTCAAGCCGACATTATTACCGTTTTTACTCAAACAAAATAAAAAAATGTCAGTTTATTGGCAGAAATGGAACGCGGATGACACAGATGTTTAAGATTAAGTAAGCTAAATGGATAATTATTTAATGTAACTTTATTTTCACAAATCATAAGGATTTTTATTAATCAAAATCACATTTAATCTATGAAAATCAGATGAATCAGTGTACGATAATAGAAGCGTTATTTACCTACTTTACTTCCGTCGTAAGCCCACTTAACCCAAATAGCACCCCAAGTAAAGCCACCACCAAAAGCTGATAAAATAATATTATCACCTTTTTTTAATTGCTTTTCGTAATCCCATAATAATAATGGAATAGTGCCAGCAGTTGTATTGCCATAGCGTTCAATATTCATCATCATCTTTTCAGGATTTAAACCCATGCGATTTGCAGTAGCTTCACAAATACGTTTATTTGCCTGATGTGGCGCTAACCAAGCGATGTCGTCTGCTGTCAGATTGTTTTTCGCCATTATATCTGCGCTAACTTCAGCCATATTTACAACAGCATGCTTAAATACAGTTTGTCCTTCTTGATGAACGTAGTGCATTTTTTTATCAATAGTTTCATGTGTTGGTGGGTTTAAAGAACCACCGCCTGATTGGTATAAAAAGTTTCTACCTGCCCCATCACTTTTTAAAATAAAATCTTGAATACCACAATCATCTTCAGATGGTTCTAATAAAACAGCTCCTCCACCATCACCAAAAATCACACAGGTTGCGCGGTCTTCATAATTTAAAATAGCACTCATTTTATCGACACCAACAACAACAACTTTTTTGTATTTACCAGTTTCAATAAATTGAGAACCAGTAGCTAATGCAAAAATAAAACCTGAACAAGCAGCAGATAAATCATAGCCCCAAGCATTTTTTGCACCAATTTTATCGCAAATAATATTTGCAGTACTCGGGAAAATTAAATCACCGGTAATTGTTCCAACTATAATCAAGTCAATATCCATGGCTGTAATTCCTCGTTTTCTTAAAAGTTCCTCAATAGCAATAACCATCATATCGGAAGTTGCTTTGCCTGGTTCGTTTAAAATTCGTCGTTCTTTAATACCAGTACGAGAAGTTATCCATTCATCATTTGTGTCAACAAATTTTGCTAATTCATCATTTGTCATTACAAAATCAGGAACGTGTCCGCCAACGGCAGTAATTGCAGCTTTAATCATTATTGAAATACGGTTTTAATTTTCTCGTTTAAATTTGCTTCTATTATATTTTTGCTTAATACCATCATGTTTTTAAATGCTAATGGACTTGATTTCCCATGTGCAATCATGACGTTTGAATTTATACCAAGTATTGGTGTACCGCCGTATAATTCATAATTAAATCTATCAAAATAATCATCGCTTCGGTTACGTTTTTTCATCATTGAATAAAATGCTTCTGCTGTTTTTAATAAAACATTTCCTGTAAATCCTTCGCAAACAACAACATCAGCTTTATCTTCAAAAACTTCAGAACCTTCTATGTTGCCAACAAAATTAAAGTCCTTTGTATCTTTCATCATAACATGGGCGGCTTGAGTAACTAGATTTCCTTTTTCGGGTTCTTCACCAATATTTAGTAATCCAACTTTTGGATTATCTATTTTATAAACTTCTTTTGCATAAATAGATCCTAAAATTGCAAACTGATATAAAACATCAGGCTTGCAGTCTGCATTAGTGCCAACATCTAAAATAATACCAAAACCACCGTTTATTTTTGGTAAAACAGAGGTGATACAAGGGCGAATAACTCCGGGCACTGCTTTTACTGAAAACATGGAGCCAACTAACATAGCACCAGTATTACCTGCACTAGCAAAACATTGGATTGTGTTTTCTTTTAATAATTTAAACCCAACAGAAATACTACTTTGTGGTTTTTGTGCTAGTGCTTTTGTAGGATGTTCGCCCATTTCAATAACTTCGGTGGTATGAACAAACTCAAACATTTCTTCAGATATTCCCTTTTCTTTAAGGTAACTTTTTGCTGTTTCACTATCGCCAATTAACACCATTCTTACATTTGATGGTAAAAAATCTAATGCCATTATTGCACCGTCTAAACAGTTTTTTGGAGCGAAATCGCCCCCCATTATGTCTAATCCAATCTTCATAATTTTTATAACAAATTCAACCTACTAAAAAAAGAATTTTTAAGTGATATTGCAATTAATAGAAGGCAAAGTTATTAACCTAAATCACAATAAAGTAACTAAGTTGGATTGATTTATCTTTTTTGAGCCAAAGGACTAATAGTCAATTACTTATTTATCAAAAATAATACTAACTATTAGCTTTCTAATTAAGAAATGAGTGTATTTTTACATTATGACAATAGAGGAAATAGAGAATGAAATTATTGAAGAGTTCGAATTATTTGGTGATGATTGGGAGGGGAAATACGAACATTTAATAGAATTAGGGAAGCACTTACCTAAAATTAAAGACGAATTTAAAACCGAAGAAAGACTCATAAAGGGCTGTCAAAGTAGAGTGTGGCTTCATTCCGAAAAAAGTGAAAATAAAATTATCTTCACCGCAGATAGTGATGCAATAATTACAAAGGGAATGGTAGCTCTTATGGTAAGAGTTTTATCTAATCAGCAACCAATTGATATTGTGAATGCCGAATTAAACTTTATTAATAAAATTGGATTAACCGAACATTTATCTCCAACAAGAGCAAATGGTTTAGTTAGTATGATTAAACAAATGAAATTAGACGCTAGAGCTTTTTTGTAAAACCAATTTAAAAATAACAATTATGTTTAAAAGAATTTTATTTTTTATTTTTATTTCAATCGACGTATTAACTTATGCTCAAACAAATTACACGCAAACAATAAGAGGGCAAGTTACTGATAAAATTACATCGGCAGGTTTACCTGGTGTAATCGTTCGTTTAAAAAACGATTCTTCAAAAACAAAAGTTACAATTACAGACGAAAAAGGAAATTTTAAATTAGAAGGAATAAAACTAGGGCGTAGGAGTTTTATTGTGAGTTTATTTGGATATAATACAATTCCATTAACTGATATTATTGTAACTTCTGGTAAAGAAGTTTTTTTAAATATTGAGCTTGAAGAATCTCTCATACAGACGGATGAAGTAATTATTAGCGCTGAAGAAAAAAAAGATTTAGTAACCGATATGCAATCTGTAAATGTTAAAACATTTAGCATTGAAGAAACCGAACGCTATCCTGGTGCTCGACAAGATCCTGCTCGTATGGCATCCAATTTCGCTGGTGTACAAGGTACTAATGATAGTAGAAATGATATTGTTGTTAGAGGAAATTCACCTTCTGGTTTGTTATGGCGTTTAGAAGAAATTGATATTCCAAATCCAAATCATTTTGCTGTAGCAGGTTCTGCTGGTGGCCCAACGGCCATTATAAATAATAAATATTTAGCAAATTCTGAATTTTACACGGGTGCTTTTCCTGCAAATTATGGAAATGCATTAGGTGGTGTTTTTGATTTAAAAATGCGTAATGGAAATAATCAAAAACATGAGAGAACGTTTCAGTTTGGATTACTAGGAACAGAATTATCTTTAGAAGGTCCTATTAACAAAGAAAAAGGAAGTAGTTATTTTGTAAATTATCGCTATTCTACTTTAAATCTTCTATCGTTTTTAAATATTAAACTTGGAACAAGTGCAGTTCCTCAATATCAAGATGGCGCCTTTCGATTTAATTTTCCAACAAAAAAAGCTGGTATATTTTCATTAAGTGCAATTGGTGGTGCAAGTACAATAAAAATTATTTTAAGTAAGCAATATGAAAGACCAAAAGAATTATATGGTGACTTAAACAGAGATCAATATTTTGCTTCTCAAATGGGAGTTGGTATTTTAAATCATAGCTATTCATTAAATAGTAGAACTTTAATGAAGACTTCCTTAGCTTATAGCGGACAAGGTTTAAATGTGAGTCACTATTTAGTTTTGAGAGACGATAATTTTAAACCTAATGATACTCTACCAAAAATTTTAGGATATAATTTTTATGAAGGAAAAACAACCATTGCCTGGTATATTAAACATAAAATAAATCCTAAAAATAGTTTAAAAGTTGGTTTTTTTGCAAATGCGTTTAATGTTAATTTTTATGATCAAGCAAAAATTAACTCTAGTTACGATACGGTTGCAAATTACATAAATGAGAAGCCTTTTAAAACACGTGTAAATGCTCAAGCTAGTTTTTATTTATTTCAACCTTACATTGCTTATGTGCATAAGTTTAATGAAAAATGGAGCACTAATTTAGGTGTGTTTGCACAGTATCTTTCATTGAGTAATCATTATGTTGTAGAGCCTCGTGCGAGTTTAAAATATCAATTTAAACCAAATCAAAATATTAGTTTGGCTTATGGCATGCATAGTCAAATGCAAGCAACTTATATTTATTTTGCATCACCTGACAGTTTGGTAAGAGATGGAAAAACGTATGGTAATACATCGCGAGTTTTGGATAACAAAACTTTAGACTTCACAAAAAGCCAGCATGCTGTTTTAGGTTATGATTATCAAATTTCAAAAACCATTCGAACAAAAATTGAAGCTTATTATCAATATCTTTGGAATGTGCCTGTTTACGCTGTTCCATCTGGAGTTTCATTATTAAACAGAGGAGCAAGTTTTAATCGATTTTTCCCAATTTATACGATGGAAAATAAGGGAACGGGTTATAACTATGGTTTAGAACTTACCTTTGAAAAACTATTTAGTAAGCATTACTTTTTTTTATATTCAGCTAGTTTGTTTGATAGCAAATTTACTGCTAGTAACGGTAAAACATTTAATACTGATTTCAATGGTAAATACATGATGAATGTATTAGCTGGTTTGGATTATGAAGTAGGTAAATCGAAAAAAAATTCAATTAATATTTCCACTAAATTTACTTACGGGGGTGGTAAAAGATATTCGCCTGTAAATGTGGCTGCAAGTAATGCTATTATGGATGTAGTAGCAGATAATGATAAAGTAAATACCTTGCAGTTTAATCCTTACAACCGGTTAGATTTAAGAATTGCATATAAAATAAATGCAAAAAAAGCGTCATATGAAATTGCCTTAGATTTAGTTAACTTAATGAATACAAAAAATGTATTGGCTTTAAGTTATGCGCCAGATCCTGCAAATTTAAACGCGGATCCACTTATTAAAAATTATCAATTAGGTTTTTTACCTCTATTTTATGTAAAGG
>CAIYSA010000456.1 GCA_903928655.1 uncultured Bacteroidota bacterium | reverse complement strand
ATAAATTTGTATATGATTCCTAAAAAAATTTTAAAGCCGGTTTTACTTTTTGTAGTAATAAGTTTAAGTTCGTTTTCAGTTTACCAATTTGGTAAAAATCATTTATTACTAGAAATGCTTATGTCTGCTCTTGACCAAGCACATTATAGCCCATTAAAAATTAATGATGAGTTTAGCGAAAAAGCATTTACACTTTATTTGAAACGTTTGGATACAAATAAAAAGTTTTTGTTGAAAGAAGACGTTGATGCATTGTCTAAATACAAACAAAGTATTGACGATGAAATTCAAAATGGAACTTTAGATTTTTATAATTTATCAGCTAAACTTATTGCAAATCGTATTAAAGAAAAAGAATTATGGAGTAAGGAAATATTATCAAAACCTTTAGATTATACTGTAGACGAAGAATATCAAACAGACGGTGATAAATCAACCTACGCAAATTCAGTAGCTGATTTGAAAATTGAATGGGCTAAAATGTTGAAATACCAAGTTTTAAGCAGGCTGGATGAAGCAATGACGAATCAAGAAAAAGCAAAAGCTAAAAAAGATACTGTATTTACCGAAAAGTCATTTGATAGTTTAGAGGTTGATGCTCGTCGTAAAACATTGAAAGGTAATGAAGATTGGTTTAAACGATTGTCGAAAATATCGTCGAAAGACCGATACAGTGCTTATTTAAATACAATTACTGGATTATATGATCCTCATACTGAATATTTTGCTCCAAAAGATAAAAAGAAATTTGACCAAAGTATGAGTGGACAATTTGAAGGAATTGGAGCACGCTTGCAATCAAAAGAGGGTATTTTAAAAGTTTCTGATATTATAGTTGGTTCTCCTTCATTTAAACAAGGAGAATTAAAGGCTGGGGATGAAATACATAAAGTAGGGCAGGGTGCTAATGAGCCTAAAGATATTACTGATATGGATATGGATGATGCCATTGAATTAATTAAGGGTAAAAAAGGAACTGAAGTAAGATTAACAGTTAAAAAACCAGATGCTTCTTTTAAGGTAATTACAATTATAAGAGATGTAATTGAAATAGATGAAACGTATGCTAAATCGGCTATTTTAAATAACAAAAAGAAAATAGGATACATTTATTTACCAATGTTTTATGCCGATTTTACTCGCAATGGCGCGCATCGATGTTCTGAAGATATTAAAAAAGAAGTTGAGAAATTAAAAAAAGAAGGTGTTGAGGGGATAATAATTGACCTTAGAGATAATGGTGGTGGATCGTTACAAGAAGTTGTTGAAATGGGTGGATTATTTGTTCCTAAAGGTCCAATGGTTCAGGTTAAAGGCAAAGCAGGTGCTCCAAATATTATGGAAAATAAATTTTCAAAAGTTGTTTGGGATGGTCCTTTAGCTGTTATGATTAATCATGGTTCAGCTTCCGCTTCTGAGATTTTAGCAGCTGCCATTCAAGATTATAAAAGAGGTATTATTATTGGAACTCAAAGTTTTGGAAAAGGTACCGTTCAATCATTTTTAGATTTAGACCAATATGTGTTACCTCAGTTTGATAGTTTACGTCCTTTAGGTTCTGTGAAAATAACTATGCAAAAGTTTTACCGTGTTAATGGTGGCGCAACACAATTAAAAGGTGTTATGCCTGATGTGGCTTTACCAGATCCTTATGAGTTTTTAGAAGTAGGTGAAAAAGACATGGATTATCCAATGCCTTGGGATGAAATATCAAAAGCTACTTATCAGGAATTTACTAATATTAATTACGACAAATTGAAAAAAGCAAGTTCGGAACGAGTAAAACAAAGTGCTGCTTTTAAATTAATTGATATGGAAGCAAAAGAGTTAAAGGCTAAAAAAGATGATACAAAATACAATCTAAAAATAGATAAATACAGAGCCGAATTGAAACAGTTACGTGAACAAAATAAAAAATACGACAGTTTAAAACAAGAAATAAAAGGCTTTACAACTGATATTGTTTTTGTTGATAAAGAAAGTATGAAAGCTGATACTGTGAAATTGAATAAGGAAATTAAATGGACAAAAAACATTGCTAAAGACAATTACATTTACGAGGCTAGTAATATTTTAAATGATATGAAGTAGTATTTTTTAAATTAATTTTGACACCTGTTAGGTTTAATGAGCATTTGCTGATAAACTTGACAGGTGTTTTTTTGTTTCTAACAATTTGTTTGAGTTTAATTATTTTTAAGCTTATTTTTATAATGTTAAGTTGACTTTAAAATAGTTTTGCCTTTATGAAAATCATTATAATAATTTCTTTTTTGTTTATTAGTATTTTGCTAAAGGGCCAAAGTTTTGGTGTAATTTTTACATCTGGAATTTATACAATTAAAGATGTTACCAAAGAAATGGATAAGGAAATTAGGAAAGGTTTAAATAGGAAAGTTATTACTGAGAGTTTTAATGTTAAAACAGGTGATACTTTAACTTACAAAATTCAACATAATACGGATGGGTTTGCTGTAAAATATACCTTTAATTTAATTGAAAATGAAGAATCATATTGTGATTTTGAGCAATATATTTTTGATTGTTCGCCTTGTTCTCAAAAGCATTTGAAAGATTTTATTAAACTTTGTGAATTTCGAAAAAAATCGGATTCTGTTTACGTGTCAAATTATTTTTATAAAACAGAAATGGTTGTGAGTTATAAACCTGGCAGTAAAGATTGTTTGGTTTTAACTTTTAAATATGTTGATTTATACAAAAGAGAATATAAAAAAATCTATAATAATTTACCAAAACTCCAAGAAGAAAATTAAAAAATTAAGGTTTATAAAGTGGAGTTTCTTTATCTGGATTTGGTTTTTTAACGTTATCGTTTTTGTCTTTTAAGTTTTTAATTTCGATAGCTGGTTCATAATCCCATTTTCCTTTTTTCGCATTCAATGCATCAAAACTCCCATCAGGTCCGTAATACTGAAATTGACCTTCGAGCAAAGGATCTAAATTATTGGGAGCCAAATGACTAAAAATAATTTGTTTTCTACCTTCATTATATTTGAGTGACATTGATACTTCCGTTGCATATTCAAACATAATTCGTTTTGCAAATTTGCCAGGATATTTAAAAACATCTTTTCCAAATGTTGGAGTGCCATCAGGTTTAAAATAAAGTACATCAATAAATTTGCGTTGCGTCAATTTATCATTTCCATCCCAACCAATTAATGTATAATAATCATCAGATTTTATAATATCTACATACAACATTCCAAACCATTTATTAGGCTCTCCAACATAACTTTCGGGTGTTTTTACTGAGCCTGATTTATCAACTAATTGAAAAATCTCATAAGTTTGAGTTGTTTCTTTTTTAAATAGACCTTTTTTTATAGTCTTAGAATTATTAACTTGTAAAAAACCAAAGTAGGCATAAGTACCATCATCTTTATATAAATTCCAGGTAATGATTCTGAATTTTTTATCAGGAGAAGTTAAAATTGAAACGTATTTTTTGTTTTTTAAACTGTCAAAAGAAAACAATAATGATTTTTCATTTTGTAAAATCGAACTCCAATATGAAAGTAAATTTTTGTTTGCCTCGAAACGATTAGATTCTTTTTTACTAAAAAAAACACGAGGAGCAATTTTTTGTAATGAATCTTCATAGGTCATAAATTGCTTTTGCTCAAACTCTGTTAATTGAGCAAATCCATAAAATGAAAGTAAAAAAAATAATGGTAAAAAGAGTGATTTTATTGTCATGGTTTTTATAACGCAAATATTTTATTTAAGATACAATTAAATTTCGATTTGCAATCCGTCGTAAGCTAATTCAATAAAATTAGGTAATTCTTTAGAAACATCATTGTGCAATCCTAATTGATGCGAAATATGAGTAAAATAAGCTTTTTTTGGCTTTAACTCTTCCATTAAATTAATTGCTTCATTAAAGTTGAAATGAGAAAGATGCGGCTCTCTTCTTAATGCATTTAAAACAATGATTTCAGAGCCTTTTATTTTTTCTTTTTCTGAATCTGAAATATAATTCGCATCAGTGATATAAGTGAAGTTATTAATGCGATATGCTTTAACGGGCATTTTAAAATGAACTACGTCTATAGGAAGTAAAGTAATATCTTTTATTTTAATTGGCTCATCAGTTATTGTGTATAAATCTATTTCAGGAATTCCTGGATATTTATCATCTGAAAAAATATATGCAAACTCTCGCTTTAATGCATTTTGAACTCTTTCGGTTGCATACACTGGCATACGCATATTATTAAAATAATTGAATGCTTTTACTTCATCTAAACCAGCAATATGATCTTTGTGTTCATGAGTAAAAACAACCGCATCTAATGATTTTAAATTTCTTCTTAATAATTGTTGTCTAAAATCTGGGCCTGAGTCAATAACTACTTTGGAAATTTCACTTTCAATAAGAATTGAAGAACGCAAACGATTATCTTTTGGATTGGTTGATTTGCAAACAACACAATCGCAACAAATAATTGGTACGCCTTGAGATGTTCCTGTGCCAAGAAATGTAACTGTCATATTAATGATGTTTTATAAGTTGAAAATAAACATCTTGATTTAGTAAACCTAAAACAAGTGTAAATACAATACCAAACATTGCGCCCCAAAAGTGAGCCTCATGACCAATTCTATCAACGGATTCGTTACCTGTATTTCGCTTGCTTAAAAAGTAACTAATTCCTAAATAGAATATACCAAAAATCCAGGCTGGCATAGGAATAAAAAAGAAACCTAATTGTGAAAAAGGAGAACAAGTAATAAAACTAAAAATTAAAGCATTCACGGCTCCACTTGCACCCAATGAAGTGTAATATGAATTATTTTTGTTTTTAAAATATTCAGAAATTGATGAAGCGTAAATAGCTCCTGTATATAATAAAATAAACATTGCCATTCCCATTTTTTTGTTTGGCTCTAATGGAGTGCCCATTAAAAGTGGCAAAACTTGTTCTTCTACAATTGGGCCAAACATCCATAACGCATACATGTTAAATGCCAAATGAATATAATCAGCATGTAAAAAAGCATGAGATAAAAAGCGATAATGCTGGTTATTATGAGCAATGGAATAAGGATGAAATATGTATTTGAATTTTATTTCAGGATTATTCATGGCGTAAAGAGAAAATCCGACAGTAAGAATAAGTATTGCTATGTTTATCATTTATCTGTTTAATTGTGATTTTTTAATACGTAAAAGTACGAATTATAAGCAATAAAAAAGGTTGCTAAAAAGCAACCTTTTATTAATTTAAAAATTAAAATTATTTCATCGATTCATTTAACTCTTCCACTGAAGATTCGAATGAAAAGGCATCGTTTAACAAAAAATAATTATTTACATCTACACATTTTGTATAACCTAGTTTCGCTAATTCTAAACGCGAAGCTTCAAAACTAAATAATAGCATGATTTCTTTTATTTGAGCAGATGATAAACAATTTGTTTTTAAAATTTGTTTAGCT
>CAIYSA010000455.1 GCA_903928655.1 uncultured Bacteroidota bacterium | reverse complement strand
TTTATAAAACTTAATTCGCTGGTTAATGAAACTAAAGTATGGCTCGAATTATTTAAAGTTGTTCTCATTAATTTTGTGAAATCATTGATGTAATTTAATGAACTATCAATGTCGTTACTAATTATGTAATGATGAATGGCGTTCATGGAATTAAACACAAAGTGAGGATTCATTTGGCTTTGTAGCGCTTCTAATTTAGTTTCTATGATTCGTTTTTCAATTATTGATTTTTCTTTTTCACGCTGATGATTTTTTTTAATTCTATATTTGTAAAGCAAATAGGTACCAGATAAGAATGAAAAAAATGCAAACGTGTAAAAATAATAGGTCAACCAAAAAGGCGTTTTAATCTCAAAACTCAATAGCTTATAGTCATTAAGAATTCCAGATGATAAATCTTTTTCTTGCACGGCGATTGTATAATTACCAATTGGTAAAAATTGAAAGGCAATAGTGTTTTTCAAACTCCATTCGCTCCAATTATTGTTTTTTAAACCTTCGACTTTATACCTGTACACTATTTTTTTTGGATACATATGAAAAGGACTTTGAAATACGATGTCAATTTTATTTTGGTCATAGTCAAGTTCAATATCCTGTTTAATGCTATCTATTTCAATATCTTTGGCTTTAAAACTTATTACTTTTAAATTTTGTAAAGGCTTATAGGAAGCATTACGCAGATCAATTTCATAAGTACCTTTTTCTGTTACGAGTAATAAAAAATTATTACTTACCGAAGATTTTATTAACTGAGTATAATCGATACCTTGTTCACTATCAAAAAATTGGATTTGATTGTTTTTTAAGTCAAATACATTAATCCCTTTTTCTGTAATAATGATTAGTTTATGATTGTAATAATGTAGTGCATAAATTGAATATCCAATTAATTCTGTGTTTTTTATTATACGTTTTATGGTAAATTTATTTAAATCATTAATTATAAATACGTCTCCATTTAAATTAGAAACAGCAAATTCATGATCATCAATAAGCGTAGCATTTTTTAATTCTTTTTCGTTGAACAGTTTGTTTTCTTGATAGGAATAAATTGTATTTTTTTTTATTGAAAATAAACCATTAAATTGACAGACATAATATGTATTTGATTTAGTTTTAATAATTTCAAGAATCCCTTTTAATTCTTTTTTTATTTTTGTTAACGATTTAATTTCTTTTGAAGTATTTATATCATTAATTTGATAAAAGTCTGCATATGGGAATTGGAAATTGAATGTTTTATCATTTTGAAAAAAGAAATAAGTATTAAAAAAGTGATAATAATTGGTGATTTTCAGCTTTTTGTTAAATTTCACCACCTTAAATAAACCAATATTAGAGTTTACAAATAGTTCATTTTTAAATGTTTTAAACGATAGTAAATCAAATACAGTATTATTAACGGTGGTTGTTTCTAGTTTGAAATTAAAATTACTCCAATATTTATTCGTGTTTATTATATTATTTTTTAGGTAATTGCGAAATTCATCTGACGATAGTTTTAAATTCTCATCATCGTTAATTTGTAAACCTTCTTTAGTAAGTATTATTTTACCAAATGTATCATCCCACTGATAATCCCTTACATTTGATTTTGCTGTGAATTTGAATTTTTTATTTAAATCTATAACATACAATCCATCATCAAGCGTTCCTAAGAATAATTGATTTTGAATTTTATCGCAGTAAATTGACCAAATTTCATCGCTTTCAATACTGAATTTTTTATTTAGATTTTCTGCTTGGTTGTTTTTTAGTTGAAACAAACCTCCTGTTGGATTATCCATGCCATAGGCAACTGCAAAGACGTTGTTTGAGGCATCGGTGGTATAATTCCAAAAATCAGTATTGCTAAAACAAATTCGGCTATCGTTTTTGTTTTTTATAAAATCACTAATCGATGTTTTTTGAAGAGATTTGTTTCCAAATGCGATGGCATCTCTAGAGATATATAAAGAATCATTTGATTTTAAAATGGATAGAATACTGTGGGTTTCAATATTAACCTTCACTAATTTATTTTTTGCTAATTCATAAGAGCCATCAGCAAAAGTTACAAAATACATTTTGTTTTGATATTCAAAAAAATCCATGATTTGTAATTTAATTTTTTTGTCATCTATTGATTTAATTTGACGTGTTTTTAAGTCGATAATTGAAATTCCATTTTGTGTGCCAACATATAAATTATCTTTTTTAATGTATAACTTTCTAATACGATTGTTTACTAACCCATTGTCCAGTGAATAATTTTTAAAGGTTTTTCCATTATAGCAAGATAAACCTCCACCAAAAGTTCCAATCCAAATGTTGTTGTATTCATCTTCTACTAATTGCCAACAACTATTTTGTGGCAATCCATCCGACATGTTAAACACTCTAATATTATTCCCACTAATAGAAACTAATCCATTTAAAGTGCCAAGCCACAGTACACCATTATGGTCTTTTATTACAGAATAGATTGATTTATCTGGCAATCCATCTTTAATTGTAATATGCTGTGATGGATATTGCTGGGCAGCCCCATTAAAGAAAAATAATAATAAAAGAATTAAAATTTTAATTTTTTGATATGATTCTTGAT
>CAIYSA010000454.1 GCA_903928655.1 uncultured Bacteroidota bacterium | reverse complement strand
GGATAAAAAAATCCAGTATTTTAATTGTTTTCTTTGTCTTGCTTATTTCTATTTGTGATCAATCTGCCAGTATAACTAAAAATTCAGTCAAACGTTATCGCCCTACGCACAATATTGAAATAAAAGATAGTTTACAAATTGTAAAAAATTACAGAGGTGGAACGTATGGTTTCTTTTCAGGACATGCAGCAAATACGTTTGGTGTAGCAATGTTTTTATTTTTATTATTTAGTAAACAAACAAAAGCATCCCGATTTGTATTTTTTATTTGGGCTGGTTTAGTTGCCTATTCTCGCATGTATATGGGCGTTCATTATCCTTCTGATGTTTTTGTTGGAATGATAGTTGGATTGTTTTGGGGCTTTTTAATTTTTCAATTACAGAAAATATTTTTTATTAAAACATACAATGAAAGTATTTCTATTTAGTTTATTTATTTCTAGCTATTGTTTTGCTCAAATGCCTGAAACAGATATTTGGTTGGTGAATATTGTAAAAAAAGAAGGTAAATATAGTTATGAAAATCCTTTAAATATTTCTAACCGAAAAGGATATGATAATCAACCTAGTTTTACTGACGATAATAAAGGGATTTATTTTGTTAGCGATAAAGTTGAAAATCAAACCGATATTTTTATTTATAACATCAAACACAAAACGATTAATCCTATTTTTCAAACAAGAGAAAGTGAGTATTCTCCAACACTTACAACCGATAATAAATTTATAACCTGTGTTGTGGTTTTAACCGATTCATCACAACAATTATATAATTATCATATTGAAAATAAATTGCCTGCTGTCGAAATTTCTAAGGGTATTCCTAATACAGATTCAGTAGGTTATTTTACATGGTTAAACAAGGATACTGTTTTGTATTATAAATTAACCGAGCCTCATTCTTTAAGGGCTTGGGATATTACAACAAACAAAGATGTTTGGATTTGTGATTATCCAATTCGTGCTTTTAAAAAAACAGGAAATACATCTCAATTTATTTACGGAATAAAAAAGGATTCAACTTCTGTTGAATTTAGAATTTACAATCCTATGTTGCGTGAGAGTAAAGTTTATGCAACATATCCATCGGTTGCTGAAGATTTTATTTGGAATAATGAATTGGGTTTAATAAAATCTGAAAATTCTGATTTATTAAATTATAATCCACTAACAAAAAATTGGGAGCTTTTATTTTCATTTTCAAGCATCGGTATAAAAAAAATTACGCGCTTTGTTTTTGATAGTAAAAACAAACGATTGGCTATTGTAAGTAATTTATGATCTTATATATAAAGCATAAATAGTGTTGGTTTTAGCAATTATATATTTTATTCTGTTTTGTTTTTTTATAAATAAATTGTCTTTTTTTAAGGACAATAAACTTTCCTTTAAATTAATTTTATTCATTTTGCTTATTAAGGCATTTGGTTGCTTAGTTTATTATTGGATTTATTTTAATTATTATCCAGGCTCTTTTAAAAATGACAGTACATCAACAATGCATGATGCGCTTGTTATCTATAATGCATTGCCTGACCATGTATTTGATTATTTAAAAATGATTTTTGGCTTGCATTCAAATAATGTTTCTGACCCACTATACAATTCATATTTTCAGTACATAGATAAATGGGGAAATAGTGATTCTACCTCTGATTTCTTTTTAAATGATAATAGAACATCTATAAGGCTAAATGCTTTCATTATGCTTTTTTCGAGAGGAAATTATATGGTTCATGCATTTGTAATGATTGCAATTTCTTTTATTGGGCAATTTGCTTTTTATAAAACGTTTAAAGAATATTTTTTAAAAAAAGAGATTTTACTAGCCTTGGTTATTTTTGTTACACCGTCCATTTTATTTTGGACTTCTGGTGTCTTAAAAGAACCTCTAGTCGTTTTTTTATTAGGGATATTTATTTATTTTTATTTTCAGATTTTCGTCCATAAGCATTATAACTTTAAAAATGTTTTATTTTTAATGTTATCTATTTGTTTTTTTATAATTCTTAAACCCTATGTAATTTTAATGGCTGCTGTTCCTTTATTTATTTATAAGTTGGTGTTATTTTTCAAAATAAAAAAAGTGGTTCTGTTTTACTTTTTTGGAATTATTTTCATATATAGTTTATCTATTACAACATTTAAATATGTTTTTAATAAAGACGTGATTCAAACTATTGTAAATCGGCAAAATGATTTTGTGAATTTAAGCAAAGGAGGAATTTTTTTATTAAATAAAACCAAATATGTAAGGTTAGATACGAAGGATATAAAATCGATTGTGATGGTTGATTCAGTAAAAATGTTATGTAAAATTAAACCACATTCTAAACTTATGTATTGGGATGTTAATCATATTAATAATTTGAGAGATACACTATTTGATTATGATAATCAAGACACGTCTATTTTTCATTTCCATTCTGCATCCCCACCTGCAGGATCTGGAATAAATATTTTAAAGCTTGAAAATAGTTATTCTTCATTT
>CAIYSA010000453.1 GCA_903928655.1 uncultured Bacteroidota bacterium | reverse complement strand
CCTGGTGTTGGAGAAAAAACAGCCATTCAATTGATTAAAGATTATGGCACTATCGAAAAAATGTATGAAGACACCAGTAAACTAAAAGGAAAATTAAAAGAAAAAGTTGATAATAATAAAGAAATGGCTTTGCAATCAAAACGATTAGCAACCATTATTTTAGACGTGCCTGTTGAGTTTAATGAAAGCGAATTAGTTTTAAAAAAAATTAATAAAGAAGCCTTACGCGAATTATTTGCAGAGCTTGAATTTAGAGGCATTGCTCAAAAATTATTAGGCGAAGATATTGGAAGTGCTCCTAGCTCAACATCAACATCTGTTATTAAAACTAAAGAAGTTTCGAAACCTACAGTAAATGATTTATTTAGTTCGGCAGAAGAACTTACTTTTACTGAACAAAGCGAAGAAATTGACGTGCCGATTTTTAAAACAATTAAAGATTTTCCGGTTGATTATATTTTATGTAATACAACAGAATCAATTTCTAATTTAATTTCAGTTTTAAATTCAAATTCACAATTTTGTTTTGATAGCGAAACAACGGATTTAAATACAATTAATGCCGAAATAGTTGGCATGTCATTTTCTATAAAAGAAAATCAAGCTTATTATGTTCCAGTTTCCTCAGAGAAAGCAGAAGCTCAAGCATTGATTGATTTATTTAAACCTTTTTTTTTAGACGAATCTAAAACATTAGTTGGACAAAATATAAAATACGATTTACAAGTTTTAAAAAACTATGGTGTTGAAATAAAAAATAAATTGTGGGATACAATGGTTGCTCACTTTTTGTTTATGCCCGACATGCGCCATAACATGAATCTTTTAGCAGAAACGTATTTAAATTATTCGCCCATCAGTATTGAAGATTTAATTGGTAAAAAAGGAAAAGATCAATTAAGTATGCGCGATGTATCTTTAGATATTATTAAAGATTACGCCGCCGAAGATGCAGACGTTACCTTGAAATTAAAAAATGTTTTTGAACCCATGTTAAAGGAAGCTGGCGTTGAAAAACTATTTCATGAAGTGGAATTGCCTTTAATTGAAGCGCTTGCTGGAATGGAACGTGAAGGGATAAATTTAGATGTAAAAGCATTAAAAGAATTTTCGTTACAACTGCAAGATGATATTACAAAAGTAGATGCCGAAATTCAAGAATTAGCAGGCACAAAATTTAATATTTCTTCGCCCAAACAAGTTGGAGAAATATTATTTGAATATTTAAAAATTGTAGACAAACCTAAAAAAACAAAAACAGGACAATACGCAACTGGCGAAGATATTTTATCTAAACTTGAAGGCAAACATCCTATTATTGCAAAAATTTTAGATTACCGCGAATTAGTAAAATTAAAATCAACTTATGTTGATGCTTTGCCATTATTGGTAAACGAAAAAACAAATCGCTTGCACACCACATTTAATCAAGTTGTAGCCGTTACAGGTAGATTAAGTAGTGATAATCCAAACTTACAAAATATACCTGTTAGAACAGAGCGTGGTAAACAAATACGTAAAGCATTTATACCACGTAATGAAGATTATATTTTATTATGTGCTGATTATTCTCAAATAGAATTGCGCGTTGTTGCTTCCATCAGTGAAGATAAAAATATGTGTGAAGCTTTTAATTTAGGAAAAGACATTCACACAGCTACTGCTGCAAAAGTTTATGGTATTGAAGAAAGTGAAGTTACTAAAGACATGCGTTACAAAGCAAAGAGTGTAAACTTTGGAATTATTTACGGACAAGGTGCTTTTGGATTAGCCGAAAACCTTGCTATATCACGCACAGAAGCCAAAGAGTTAATTGAAAATTACTTTGAACAATATGGTTCCATAAAATCATACATGGAAAAAGAAATTAATTTTGCGCGCGAGCATGGTTATGTTGAAACCTTGATGGGAAGAAAACGTTGGTTAAAAAACATCACTTCAAATAGCCAAATGGAACGTTCATTTGCTGAACGAAATGCTATTAACGCGCCAATACAAGGCTCTGCAGCTGATATGATTAAAGTAGCGATGATTAATATTCACAACGAATTAAAATCGATGAATGTGAAATCAAAAATGATTTTACAAGTGCATGATGAATTAGTATTTGATGTTTATAAACCTGAATTGGATGTAATAAAACCAATGATTGAAAAACATATGCAAAATGCACTTCCGCTTAAAGTACCTGTTGAAGTTGGAATGGGCGTTGGTGTGAATTGGTTAGAGGCGCATTAATGTTTTTTATTGGTGATGTATGTAAGATTTGTTGGTGATAACACCAACAAAGGCGAAATAAGGGCCTAAATATTTTGTAATAGGACGGATTAATTGATGACCTCTAATTGACTTATTCGTTCAATTGCAAAAACTCTTTCACTATTTCTCAAATAACAAAAACCATTCACGCAAAAAGATTCAGTAATACCAATTTTTTCAATATAGTATGGTTTAATTTTTCTTGTTGTTATTTCGCCAGAATTAAATACAAAAGAAGACTGATAAGTGAATTTTATACGTTGATTGTTTTTAATAGCAGATTCAATTAATTTAATTTTGTTTTTCAACAGACTTGATGATTCTTCAATAATTGAAAATTCATTTTCAATTATAGTAGTATTTAAAATTCCGATTTTTTGTAATTCAAAAAAAGATTTTGAGCATGCCTTCACATCATCAAGCGCATCATGAGCGCCATGAAAATCTGTACCAAATAATTTTACATACAATTCAGTTAGCGTTGGCCATTTATAATCATTGTATACTCCTGGTATTTGGCAATAGTTAGTACTTTCAATCATTGTACAAATATTCTTCAATTCTTTAGGAAATTTTAAATTACACCTTAATAATTCAGCTCCTAATACATTAATATCAAATTTCATATTATGTGCAATTAAAAAATCAGCTTTCGACACATCTTTCAAAAATAAATTTAATATTTCAACAAGTGGTTTGCCTTCTTTTTCGCATCGTTCAGTAGACATATTATTTATAATGAAAAAATCCTCTAAAGGTATTATCCATCCATCAGGTTTAATTAGATGACAGCCCTCACTTATTAAATTTTGCTTATCATCATATAATTGCCAACCAAGCTGCGTAATTCTTGGCCAGTTTTTTAAATCTTTAACTGGTGCATTAAAATTTAATGCCTTACCATTAGTTTCCGTATCAAAAAATAAATAATTTATACTAGCATTAGCTGCTTTTTTATTTTCATGATTTTGACTAAATATTATTTCTGTCTCTTCAATACTAGTATTTTCTATACCTAGTAAAGCAGCAATAGCAGCCATTTTATCTTCAGCTTTCTTTAAAGTATTTATATCTTTAATTAATTGGGTTGGATCATAACCTTTTTCTACAAGATCATTCTCACTAAACTCAGGATTATTTCTTATTGTATCAAAGATAATCTGAGGCACATGATATGCAATACCTAATGATTGTTGAACATCATTCTTTGCAGCTGCTACTTTCTTTTGAATAGTATTAATTATATCTTTATAATTAAACTGTTCTTCATTTAAAAGTTGCCCTTCAATTAAAAGGTTTACATAATTTTCAAGATTCTCTTTTAAATTATTTTTACTTAAATCACATACCATATTAACAAAGGTTTTATTAGCACAAACAGTTTCATTTCTTTCTACAGTTGATTCAATTTGTCCCGGAGGATGTATCATCCATGATGGTTCTCCGACTTCAGGTGTAAACCATGATACAGATAAGTCTGGAGTCAATTCTTTTACCTTATCAGATAGTCTATAAGTCCTACCATTGCTATCCTTACCAAAACGCTTTCCTGTGTTTTGATTAAGAATGATGTCAAAACTGATGTTTTCAGAGTTGATTATTGACATTATATTTCTAGTTTGTTCAAAAGTTGCCATATAAGTTGAAGATATAAATTAATAATCAATTTTTTTCGCGCTTATTGATATTATTACTGATAATGTTTAAACAAAAAAAACTGAATTAACAGCTGATTTTTCCGCCCTTGTTGGTGTTATCACCAACAAGCTAAAGATGCCTATCATAAGACTCTAGAAAATTAAAATCATGAATAAATCCACTGCGTTAAGGATTGAAGTGTAAATCCTTTTTGAGGAACGAAAAAAGATTGCAACGAAAAGCCTGGCCGAAGGCAACGCCCAAAAAAATCAAAAAATAAGTAAATTAAAACCTACAAATGCATACTATCTTTTTTTGCTAAAAGCACCTCTTCTGATTCTTTATTATCTTCATCTGGCACACAACAATCAACTGGGCAAACTGCAGCGCATTGTGGCTCATCATGAAAACCTGCACACTCCGTACATTTATCAGTAGCAATGTAATATACATCCATACTATAAGGAACTTGTGGGTCGTTAGCATCAACATTTAATCCAGTATTTTTTCCCGTAAACATTCCTTTTACTTTAGTACCGTCGGCAAAACGCCATTCAGCGCCACCTTCATATATAGCATTATTTGGACACTCAGGTTCGCAAGCTCCACAATTAATACATTCGTCTGTAATTTTAATAGCCATTTTTTGAGTAATTTTACACTTTAATTTAAGAATGCAAATATAAGGGTATTTTTTATGACTTTGAAACACAGAATACAAGCTTTTGTTCAATTAGGTGAATTTATTAACGAACATTTATCTAAACAACCTCAGGAAAAACATCAAAAATTTCATGCTGATTTAACCACTTTGGTTGATATTGCTTACCAATACAACGGTTGGTTTACTCCCGAAAACATAAACAGGGCCTTAATAGGAATTTCTGTAATGTTAAAAAAAGAAGATTTAACTGAGTTTACCAAACAAATTAGTGAGCCAAAACAAGCTAAAACGGTT
>CAIYSA010000452.1 GCA_903928655.1 uncultured Bacteroidota bacterium | reverse complement strand
GGGCACGCAGCGGCTTTGAATACAGGTGGTAATTCTTCTGGAACTTCTTATATAGATGACTTTGAAGGCACGCGATCAACCATCGATTTGCGTATGGCAAATTCTTGGACCATGTCTAGCACACCCGTGATGTTTCCAGAATCCAAATTATTTAACGATTTAAGTTATGGTTACAATCGCGCAAGGTTATCGCATTATCAAATAGATAATTTATTTTTTAGTAGAACCAATACGCTTACGCCTGCGCATATTAGAACAGACAAAACGCAATTATCAAATCATTATACGCGCGAAGTGACCGAACAAGAAGTTTTTCCGAATAAGCAAACACCAACCGGAACACCTACTATTTTATCAACGCTCGATTTAACTTTTTATCCAAAAGAAAGAGGCCCGTATAATTTTTCGGTCGATCGCTTAAACGACGATGGAACTTTTAAAAATCCTACTGCCTCTTGGGGAGGTATTATGCGTAAATTAGAATCCAACGATTTTGAAGCGCTAAACGTTGAATTCATTGAGTTTTGGATGATGGATCCTTTTATTTACAATGCAGGTTCTTCGGGTGGTGATTTGTATTTTAACCTTGGAAATATTTCGGAAGATATTTTAAAAGATGGTAGTCAAGCGATCGAAAATGCTTTACCGAAAGATGGTAACCCGGCGCGTTACGATTCTACTTTATGGGGAAGGGTTGGCGTAATTCCTCCTTTAACAACGGCATTTGATAACGAAGTTTCGGCTAGACAATACCAAGATGTTGGTTTAGATGGTTTGAATAATGCGGAAGAAGCTACTTTTTTCAAAACAAATTATTTAGATGCGCTAGCAAATAAATTTGGTAGCAATTCGCCTGCTTATTTGCAAGCTGTTACCGATCCATCTGCCGATGATTATCATTATTATAGAGGGTCGGATTTAGATGCCGAAAAAACGAGCATCAAAGACCGCTATAAATTATACAATGCACCCGAAGGTAATTCTCCGACTGAGTCGCAATCGACTGCCAAGACTGGGATTGCGAATACGGCTTCTACGCCAAATCCAGATACGGAAGATATCAATAGAGACAATGCACAAAGTGATCGCGATGAGTATTTTCAATACCGCGTGCATTTATCTCCATCGGAATTGCAAAACCCCGACGAAAATTCTTTCATCACCGATAAAATTGTAGCGGCCAAAAAATTACCAAATGGCAGAACCGAAAATGTAACTTGGTATCAATTCAGAATTCCAATTGCAAAATATGAAAAACGCGTGGGCGAAATTCAAGATTTCCGTGCCATACGTTTCATCAGAACTTTTATGACCAATTGGTCCGATACCGTAACCCTTCGTTTTGCAAGATTACAATTGGTGCGTGGCGAGTGGCGTAAATTAGATCCATCTATTAGACCAGGCGAAGGTACCAACGCCAAGTCTACTGCCATTGTAGATTTATCAACCATTAACATCGAAGAAAACGGAAATCGCATTCCTATTCCATATGTATTACCGCCTGGCATTCAACAAGAGCAGAACTTACAAGACATTAGAGGTACTTCGCGTATTAACGAACAAGCCATGGTCTTGAACGCTTGTAACTTTAAAAAAGATGACCAAGCCATGGCCTATAAAATTAGCAGTTACGATTTTAGATCGTATAAGCGTGTCGAAATGTTTGTGCATGCCGAAGGCGAAAATGTACACAACGACGAGATGGCTGCCTTTGTTCGTTTTGGTTTAGATTATTCGGATAACTATTATGAATATGAAATTCCTTTAAAAGTGACTTTGCCTGGTCAAAAATTACCAGCAGAAATTTGGCCTGATTATAATAAATTACAAATACCATTTGCCGTTTTACAATTAGCAAAACAATTGCGTAACAATGCGAAGCTACCTGTTGGCGTAGACTTTGTCTATCAAGATGGAAAAAATAAAGTTTGGATTAAAGGAAATCCAGATTTAGGAAATGTGCGATCTATTGTGGTGGGTGTTAGAAATATTTCAAACACACCAGAAGATCCAAAATGTGTACAAGTTTGGTTCAACGAATTGCGTTTAACCGATTTTGATGAAGCAGGCGGCTGGGCTGCAGTTGGACGGGTGAATGCGCAATTAGCAGATTTAGCCAATGTAACACTTTCGGGAAGTAAAAGCACTTATGGTTTTGGTTCGGTTGATAAAAAAGTATCGGAACGCAATCGTTCCAACGATGTGCAAATGGATGTAGCCACTAACATTGAATTGGGTAAATTTTTTCCAGCTTCGACAGGAATTAAAGTGCCCATGTATGTAAGTTATTCGCAAGCCATTAGTACACCACAATTTTCGCCAGGTAACCCCGATATTTTATTAAAAAATGTATTGAGTGATTTATCGAAAAAAGACCAAGATTCCATTCGCGCAATTACCGAAGATTATACCCGTCGTAAGAGTATTAATTTTACGAATGTGAAAAAAGAACGCGTGAAGCAAGACCGCGATCCACGCATTTATGATATTGAAAACTTCAATTTTACTTATGCTTATACCGATCAATTTAAAAGAAGTTTCAATACCGAATACGATATTCAGAAAACATACAAAGCTGCTATAGGCTATAATTTCTCGAATAATCCGGTAAATGTAAAACCATTCGATAAATTAATTAGGGGTTCTGCTCTGAAATTAATTAAAGATTTTAATTTTAATTATT
>CAIYSA010000451.1 GCA_903928655.1 uncultured Bacteroidota bacterium | reverse complement strand
TGAAAAATCATTTTCAGAAAACAAATTAGGAAGCGTTATAGTATGTTTTACTAATGAAGGTGATTTTCCTGAATTAGAAAACATTGATATGGCTATTATTGGCGTTTGTGAAAGCAGAAATTCAATTAATAATGAAGGTAGTTCTTTAGCACCAGATCAGGTTAGAAATTATTTATATAATTTATATCAAGGTAGTTTTAGAGCCAGATTGGTTGATTTAGGTAACATTCAGCAAGGGCATGAAGTTGAAGATACTTATTATGCGTTAAAAACGACGATCGAATATTTAATTAGAAACAATGTTATTCCTATTATTATTGGCGGTAGTCAGGATTTAACTTATGCTCAATTTTTGGGTTATGAAAATTTAGAACAAACAATAAATGTAGTTACTGTAGATTCTACTTTTGATATTGGTAATCCTGAGGATGATATTAAAAATAATGCTTATTTGGGTAAAATTATATTGTATCAGCCTAATTTTTTATTTAATTACAGTAACATTGGATACCAAACTTATTTAGTAGATCCAACATCACTAAATATGATGAACCGTTTATATTTTGACGCTTATCGTTTAGGTCAAGTGCGCGATATGATTGAGGAATCAGAGCCCGTTATCAGACATGCAGACATGCTAAGTTTTGATATTTCATCAATTAAACATAGCGACGCACCAGCAAATTCAATGGCTTCGCCAAATGGTTTTTATGCAGAAGAAGCTTGTCAAATGATGCGTTACGCAGGCATGAATGATAAATTAACTTCAGTTGGTATTTATGAAATAAATCCTGAGTTTGATGTTCAAGGAAAAACAGCAAGTTTAGCAGCGCAAATGATATGGTGTTTTGCAGATGGTTTTTATAATCGTAAAAATGATTTCCCTTCTCGCACAAGTAATGATTATGTGAAATTTCATGTTGTGCTTCAGGATGAAAAATATACAATTAACTTTTTTAAAAGCAAAAAAAGTGATCGCTGGTGGATGGAGGTTCCTTATCCGCCAACCAAAGGTTTAAAATTTGAGCGTCATACTCTTTTGCCTTGTTCTTATAAAGATTATGAGTTAGCTGTAAGTAATGAGCTTCCTGATAGATGGTGGCAAACGTACCAGAAATTAGCTTAAATTCAACCAAAAACATTATTTATCATTTCTCAAAAAAAATTACAACATTCTATTAACGGGATTTGTTTAAAAGTTTAAATGCACAGTTCTTAACTGTTTAAATGCATTTAATTGAGGTTATTAACATTAACATTATTGATTTTCAGCGTATTGAAAAATGATGTTAATACCTTGTTAAGAATTGTGTATTCACACTTAATTTTGTAAATTCATTATATAGAAAGTATTAAGCATTTTTACCCCCCAAGATATATTTATGACAAACTTCGATAACCAAAATAAAATCCGAAAAAAATTAATTGCTCCTGTTTCTACTCATGAAATTGGAAAATTACAACCTCAAGCTGTAGAGTTGGAAGAAGCTGTGCTTGGTGCCATGCTTTTAGAAAAAGATGCTTTGAGTTCTGTAATCGACGTTATTTCTGCTGAAAGTTTTTATAAAGAACAAAATGGAATTATTTTTAAAGCCATTTATAACTTATTTAATCGCTCCGAACCAGTTGATATTATGACTGTTTCGCAAGAGTTAAAACGAAGTGGAGAATTAGAATTAGTTGGTGGTTCATTTTATGTTTCATCATTAACTAATCGTATTGCTTCATCTGCAAATATTGAATATCACGCGCGTATTGTTGCTCAAAAATATTTACAACGCGAATTGATTCGTATTAGTACTGAAACTATAAAATCTGCTTACGAAGATGGAACAGATGTTTTTGAATTATTAGATGCAACTACCCAACATATTTTTCAAATATTAGATTCTAATGTTAGAAAACAACATGTTGGTATGACTGCTTTAATTGCAAAAGCAATTGAAGATATTGAAGCGGCTGCAAAAAAAACAGATGGCTTGTTAGGCGTTCCATCGGGCTTTACAGCTTTAGATAGAATTACTGGCGGTTGGCAAAAATCTGATTTACTTATTTTAGCAGCTCGTCCTGGTATGGGAAAAACGGCATTCGTTGTTTCTATGGCCAAAAATGCAGCTGTTGAATATAATCGTCCAGTTGCTATTTTCTCTTTAGAGATGTCTTCTGTTCAATTAGTGAAACGTTTAATTTCTTCTGAAACTGAAATTACTCAAGATAAAATTTTAAAAGGAAATTTAGATAATCACGAATTTGTTCAATTAAATGAACGTATTAAAAAATTATCAGTTGCTCCATTATATATTGATGATACTCCAGCCTTATCTATATTTGAATTAAGGGCTAAAGCGCGTCGTTTAAAGGAACAACAAAAAATAGAAATGATTATCATTGACTACTTACAGTTAATGAGTGGAGGTCCTGATTCTAAGGGAAATCGTGAACAAGAAATTTCCGCTATTTCCCGTGGTTTAAAATCATTAGCCAAGGAATTAGAAATTCCAATAATTGCATTGTCTCAATTAAGTCGTCAGGTTGAAAATAGACCGGGTGGAAGTAAACGCCCTCAATTAAGTGATTTACGTGAATCTGGTGCAATTGAACAAGATGCCGATATGGTAATGTTTATTTACAGACCAGAATATTATCAAATTGATGTAGATGAAAATGGACAATCAACCAAAGATAGAGCGCAAATTATTATTGCGAAAAACAGGCACGGTGCCCTTGAAGATGTAACATTAAGGTTTGTTGGTATGTTCGCTAAATTTACTGATATTGATTATCAGGAAGGACAAAATTATACACCATCAAGTAATGAAGGTATTACAAATAATACTGATTTTTTATCGCAACCAAATACTAAAACACTTCAAAGTAAAAGTAATTGGGATATTGATGAGGATGGGCCAACAAAAGATATTGTTAGAAGAAATGATATTGATGATGCTTTTTAATGACTAAATATTTTTATTTTATTTTATTGTATTGTTTGTCGAATAATATATTTGGTCAAACATTTTCATTCGATTCTATTTTAAATAAAAAACCCATTCTTAAAACAGTTAACGCAAATGCTGATGTGTTTCGCTTGCAAATTATCTATACTCAAATTACCAGAGATAGTAATGGAAAGCCAACGTCTAAAAACTATACCTATAAACTAGATTCAACAAATTATTTTTACTGCGCAAGTTTAGTAAAATTGCCTTGTTCTATTTTAGCTTTAGAAAAAATAAATGAACTTACAATTGATAAAGATGCCTATATGTTTACTGATAGTTCAAATGCCTGCCAACATTCAGTTAAACGAGATGTAACTTCTTTAAGCGGTTATCCAAGTGTGGCTCAGTATATAAAACGTATGTTTTTAATAAGCGATAATTTTTCTTATGGAAGAATATATGAGTTTTTAGGAGTAGATTATTTGCATAACCGTTTAGCAACTTTAGGATATAAAAACATGAGAATTGTTCACCGTTTTGATGGTGGTTGCAAAGAAATAGAACACACAACTACAAATCCAATTTCTTTTTTTGATATAAATATGAAATTGATATATGCCCAAAAACAACAGATTTCAGAAAAGAAATACAATCATCCTTTAGGAATTGTTAAGGTTGGAAAAGCTCATATGAATGCTCAGAATAAAAAAATAAATGAACCGAAAGATTTTACTCAAATGAATTATATTTCTTTGCAAAACATTCATGCAGTGTTAAAAAGATTAGTATTTAATGATTATTATCCAGTAGAAAATCAGTATCACATTTCCACGGATGATCAGCAATTTTTATTGAATTATTTATCATTATATCCTCGCGAAAGTTCTTATCCTAATTACGAATCAAAACAATATTATGACAGTTACAAAAAATATTTTATTTATGGTGATAGTAAAAAAACAATTACAGATATCGATTTAAAAATTACAAATATTGTTGGACAGTCCTATGGATTTATGATTGATTGCGCTTATATTCATAATAAAAAAGAGAAT
>CAIYSA010000450.1 GCA_903928655.1 uncultured Bacteroidota bacterium | reverse complement strand
TTAATGAAGTGAAGGAAGGTGCTCAATCAATGCGTTGGATTGAAATAGATAAAGTTTCCGAAAATGATTTCACGTTTATTATTGATAAACATGTAGCTGATTTGTTAGAAAAGTAATTACTAACGGTATAGAACTTGTTGAATTTTATGTGTTTTTTTACAATAAAATACTATTACAAATATTCCTCAATCACAATTTTTTTTTGATTCATCATCACTTCCCAGGACTTGGGTTTACTCATTAATTCACCAAAGTTTTTTGGTAACACTTGCCAACGAAGCCCAAATTTATCAATACACCAACCACATTGCACTTCTTTTCCTTCTTCAATAAAATAATTCCAATATAAGTCAATTTCATTTTGATTTTCGCAATGAATTGTAAGTGCAAAAGCGTCGTTAAAAGGGTGATGTTCTTTTTCTGTGCTCATCCAGGAATATTTTTGTCCGAAAATTTTAACTTCACACATTTCGGTATTGCCACTCGGTGTTTTTCCTAATGGCATAATACATCCAACTTCGAAGTTGGTACCAAAAATAGTTTTGTAATAAGAGAGAATTGTTGAAATATTTCCATTTTCAGCATTAAACCAAAGAGTTGGAATTATTTTAGAATAATTCACCACGTTTAACTTTTATTGTAGTTTAATTTGTAGTAATAAAAATAAGACAATGCTAGAACTCCTAAGGCGATTAAAGGAAAAAATGTATGCCCATTTATCCCATCAACGACACCGTGACTAATTGAGGCAAAAATAAAATTATAAGTAAAGCCTGCATAAGCCCATTCTTTAATACGTTTAGGGATTTTGGGAATTACTAATACTAAAACTCCTAAAATTTTAAACACAACCAATGCACTTCCGAAATATTCAGGATAACCCAAATGTCTTATTCCTTCTTTTGCTAATTCTGTTTGAGAGGTTAGAGCAGGCATAACACCTTCAAATAAGGCTATAACTATTGTTGCTGACCAAAAAATTAAGTTTTCTTTTTTCATTGGTATTTGTTTTCTAATAAATAATTAAATGGTTTATTTATTCCATTGGTTTTTTATTTGAATCATGTAAATTATTACGTCAAATATAATTAATTTGCTAAATTTTTGAAATTAAAAACTATTTTTTTAATTAAATTCACACCAAAATAAGCCGAAAAATTCCTTGTTTGCAAAAGAATTGTTATCCTGACACATCCCCTCTAATTGGTGTTATGAAGAATTGTGAACTTATTGCTTTATTGAGTTTAAGTGCTTTTGTTTTTATGCTTTTTCATCTTCAATGTCGAAGTCCTCCATAAGGCCGAGCCAAAATGTAGCAGAATTCCCAAAAAATTTAGATAGTTTTAAAGCTGCCTCTGTTTCAATGATTCTATTACTGTAAATGATTTTAGGCATAGGTGTCTGCGGTATAAATATTTCTTTTTAAGCCTATTATCAGTTAGTTCAAAAGGAATTAAAAATTATTCTAATAAGATTTCAACCGTTGATTTACTTCGATAATTTTAAAAATATTTTATTAAATACTTCATTACATCTTACTTAAACAGATCACTAAACTGAAATCCTTCAGTAAATCTATCCTTACTTAGTTTTTTATTTTCAACTAAGGCCCAAAGCACAAATTCTTTTAAAAAGTAGGTATCTTCTTTGCTTGCATCTGGCTGGTATTTTTTAATCAACTCGTTTAATGGTTTTATCGAATCTAATTCTTTTTTATAATCTTCATCGGTAGCATCATCCAATAATTCTAACCCGGGTTCATTTGCAAACCATTCTATAATAGGAGCGTATACACTTTTAGTTGGGTCTTTTTCTAACTTTTCTATTTTAGGGAAATATCCAGGGAATATGGTAAATACAGCATCAGAAATTAATTTTTGTGCAACGTTTGCTGCTCCCTCTTGTTCACCTTCATATACCAATTCAACCTTACCTGTAATGGCAGGTATAATCCCCAT
>CAIYSA010000449.1 GCA_903928655.1 uncultured Bacteroidota bacterium | reverse complement strand
GTTCCAAAGATAGTTTTGTGGTTAATGGAACATTAGTTTTTCAAATCAAGTTTTGTGGTAAAAGTCCCGCCCTTCGTTTAGCTGCAAAACGTTATGAGTAAGTAATACAGTAATAAATATATGACAATAAATGAGCTTTTAAACCTGACAACCCCTTTGGCTAATGGAAGTAATCAATTTACTATTCAATTAGCCAATATGAATGCAAATGGTGGTAAACAATACTATGACAATTTAATCAACCTTCATGTTCAAATGAATTATGGTATTTATGCAATATGCCATTCAGACAATCATCAGGTATTGTATATTGGTAAAGGTGGAACAATTCAAAATGATGGTACATTTAAAAATCAAAATCTTAATGGGCGCCTTAAAGCACCAAGAGGAATTTATAATAATAGCTATTTATATTTCCAGAATGTCATGACCGAGAACACATTTGATTCATTAATATTTTTGGTAATTTATTCAAATCTAAACAACCCACCCGCATACGTTGAATCAATTTCATTACGACATTATTTAAATCAAAATAATTGTTTACCAATCTTGAATAATGAATTCTGATCTACCTACTCATAACAGGGTGTAGGCAATATTGCCTTGCCGCAGGCGCAATACAAGGCAACATCGCCTACACGCAAACCTTTAGTGGTAAGCCTAAAAACGAAAACATAAAACATTATGTTAGATAAAATAAATAGATTTTTGATACAATTCAACAAACTCCAATTGAGCTTTATAGTGAGTTTGGATTTCAGCAAGAATTAGAATCATTTTAAAAACTCAAAAGTCATTTTTTTAGGTCAAGTTATTATTTCGAAAAATATAAACAGGAGGATTTTCTTTAACAAAACGTAATTAAATTTTAATTCAATAATTAATCACATAATTAAAAATTAAATAAATAATTAGGATTCCGTAATTATTTAATTTATATTCAAGTTGATCGCTATTTTATTTTACCTATTTTATTGAGTTGTTGCCTTTAACTGTCATTTTTAATAGACTTAAAGGCTTCATTCCAGTTTTAGGATATGAATTTGGTTTAAAAAAATTGCGACGATAAATTATTCATTATCAATACAATATAAAACAACGAAACCAACTTGTTACCAATATGAAACCTATCTATCACCAAAATGAAACCGAAATAAACCAATTTATCTAATCTTTAAAAATATATTTAAATACAATCACCACTTATTTACTAATAACTCACTGATGATGGAAAATAATAACATAGATGAAATGATCCGATCACAAATTGATTGGGATATGGTTTTTGCTTTTTCTAAAAAGGACGAGGCCGGAAAAAAGGAATGGATTGAAAAAGAACAACTCATTGTTTCGTTTCAAACCAATTTGTAATTGCTTACTAAGTTTACAAAATGTGCTAAAGTAAGCCAGTTACAATAAACTGGCTATGGCATAGTTGATTGTTTATAGAAATATGAATATATTTGATTAGTATACAAGGATGAAAAAAATATCCATATATACTTAACTTTGACAAATAAGGATGATAAAATTAGACCTATAAGTAAGTTAGCAGTCAGGCTATGAAAACAACATTTAACAGAATCATTTTAATTTAAATCAAATATGCCAGTTACAACATTTCATAATTACATCGACACCTATCCAATAAGAGAGAATAGCACTAAACTCATAATTGGGACTATTCATCCTCATTTAGTAGAAAATTTTAATATTGACTTTTTCTATGGTAATGTTGGCAGCTTTTGGGATATACTATCAAACGCATTTCCCCAAAGACTTTTTGGTAATCTTGAGGAAATCATTGCAACACTTGAAAATTATAATGTTTCTATTACGGACATAATTCGTCAATGCGACAGAGAAAATGAAAATGTGACGGCTGACTCTGAACTTTATAACATTGTTCCTAATGAACTTCAAATTCAAAACGGAATACGAAATAGTGAAATAGACACTATTTACTTTACATCAAGGTTCGGTGAAAATAATGCAGCAAAACTTTTTGTAAACACATTTAACATACAACATAACCTTGACCAATTGACAAGTGAATTTATTATTCCACCAAACCATTTCGGAAGACAAATCAGGTGTGTGGTTTTATATTCACCATCAAACAATGCCAATAGAGGAATAGCAAGGTCAACCCCTTATTTAAATAACTTAGCACATTTTCAACAATTTGACCACCCAATTAAACAATTTAAAATAGAGTTTTATCAAGATAAATTTGACTTTTTTAATAATGAAAACTAAAGCCCGAACTGCTAACAGCACCTAAAAGAAATTGGCGGTTCAGTGGTTAAATGAAG